>CAYRAU010000062.1:0-1520 GCA_964422525.1 Candidatus Woesearchaeota archaeon | reverse complement strand
TTGCCTCTTATAATTCTCGTTTACTACGGCATTCCAAACATTCCAGACATCTGCAGAATTTCCGCCCAGCACATAAACAGATGTATAACCATAGCCTCTTGATTGGTTGCGTATCGCATAATCAAAAAAAGAAGCTATCCATTCAGAAATTGTATACTTTTGCGATTCAGGCATTTTAGTCCTGAAGATTAAAATTCAAGTGCCTTAGTTAATAAACATTATTATTTTATAGAATATGTTTCTAAAACAATGTATTCCGGGCTGTCTTTAGTGGCTTTGCTTTCCATTATTCCAAAAGAATTTACCTCAAATTCCAGCTTTTGCGGCATTGGCAATTTTTTCAATAATTCCTTGTTCTTCAATATTTTTATTCGGCCAAGCGTGATATGACTTGTAAACTTTTCAGGCTCTGGAAATAAGCTTAATAATTCCCCATCAATATTATGCTGAAGCTCAATGAATTTGTTTGCCGGGCTTATGCCAATCCATACAACCCTGGGTTTTGAAGCATTGGGAAAAAATCCAATATCATTTAAAGTTAATTTGAATTTCTTAGGTTTTATCTTGGCAAGCTTTTCTTTTACCAACGCAAGCTTGCTTTCGTCAATATAACCAAGAAACTTCAGTGTTAAATGGAAGTTCTTTTTTGGAACCCATGCAACCTTGCCTAAATTCTTTAATCTGCCCTGTATGCTGTATAGTTCATACTTAATTTCTTTTGGCAGGTTTATTGCAATAAATATTTTCATGCTAGTTCATAAATCAGCCTTGCAGCTAATTTTGAAGTAATGCTGTTAATATCCTTATCAGGATTAACTTCAACTATATCAACTTTGCTTAAATTTTTCAATAGCTTTAATCTTTGGATAAAATAAATAAGTTCTCTGCTTGCAAATCCTCCAGGTTCCGGATAACCAACGCCAGGTGCAAAAGCTGGGTCTAAAACATCTATATCTATGCTTAAATAAAATTTATTAAAAGACCTTGCTATTTCCATCACTGAATCGCATGAGTCTTCAAGGCCGTTAAATAACTGTTTCATTGCAATGAATTTTATTTTATTTTCTTTAAGAAACTGCATCTCTTTTTCATGGAAGTTTCTTAGTCCAATTAAAATAACATTTTCAGGATTTACTAGCTTGTCTTTAATCAAATGGAAAAGCCAGTCTTCATAAGTCGGAAACTTAAAGCTTTCAAAAGTGTCTGGATGAGCATCAAAAATTACTAATCCGCTGTTTATATCTAAATTAGCTTTAAAGAAATAATAGCTTAAAGAATGGTCTCCGCCAAGAAAAATGCCAGCGTGGCTTTCTTTTAGCCTTTTAACAAATCCTTGTTTGTCTTCTTCATTAAAGTCTAAAACACTAAATTCAAAAGTCTTTTTCTTAAAGTCTTCGCTAAGCCAGATATTTTTAAGCTGTTTTTCTATTTCATCAGGAGCTTTCTCAGTTCCTGGATTTTCCAGGCCTCCAGCTGAGCTAGGCACTTTTAGTATTTTCATAGAAATAATCAATAGTTAA
>CAYRAU010000061.1:0-1537 GCA_964422525.1 Candidatus Woesearchaeota archaeon | reverse complement strand
CGTCATTTTAGAAATCAATCTTCCAGGTCATATATAAAAATATGCCCCCGTCGGGCGACCTTATTTAAATCAGAACATATGTGACTTATAAGACTTACGCGTTGTCTTATGATTTTTCTAAAGATATTGACCTATTTAATTCTTTCTTTTTAGTCGTCATTTATGAGCAAATTTTCCTAAATTATATTTTATGGAATTTTGCAACTATTGTCAAAATCAATTAATTAATTATGAACTTCAAACATGTAAGAAATGCAAAGCTATTCTACAATATAAATATGAAAAACAAGCTAAGCCTTATTGGGATGCAGGAGCAAGTTATCATCCAGAGATAACAATAAATGCTAAGAACGGATTTTTCAGAGAAAAAGACCTTCAAATACATGGGATAAAGTATCTTATTGAGGAATATGTTTATTTTTCTTATATTAGATACAAAGCAGTCGGCTTAAAAGGTGGCAGAGAAACAGCCTACCTTTTAATGCCTCGCTTCAACGAAAGTATTATTCATTTCTTTTATTGCAAAATAATTGAGGAATTTCTGAGGAATTTTACCAGCAAAGTTTGGCTGTATGTGACGGTCAGGCCAGATATAGTGTTCGAGGCGGGCGGGCAAAAATTTGCGGTTGAGGTTGAGACTGGGAGCGGGGCGGAACATCCGAAGAGATTGCGGGCGAAAATCAGACAGCTCAAGAAAGAGTTCGGTGAGAGATGGTTCTTTGTTGTGACAAGCTATAAGCTGAAAGAGAAATACAAAAAGTTTGGAAAAACATTTCTAAAACGAGAAGTTGCAGGCGAGCTGGGGCGAATTTTCGGGAAAAATCCAAACTAGCTTAGATAGCTCCTCGCGTTGAGGTTTACGGGCAAAGGAGGGTTAAATTCTTTCGGCATAATATACCTACCTCAAAGCCACGAATTAGGGTGTTGCAGGCTCTGTAAAGGCAATATACAAAATTATGACTAATTACTCACTTACAAGTAGTAACTAATAGAAAGATTTATATAGGAGTGTTACCTACCCAAATAGCATGGAAGTAACTAAAGTCCAAGACGGAAAGAAAGCACTTGAAATAGGAACATCTCAAGGTCCCTTTGACCAATCTTATCCAGCATTGCTTAAAGCAGGATTCACATTCCATTCAGCAGAGCAGGAAGCTCATGCAAGAATTCTAGCAGGCCCAAACAGTTATGTAAGCAGAAATGGAACTTATGTCAATAATGCTCATGTTTACCAACCAAAAGATTCAGGTATTGTTCTTATCGTTGACGGAAAACACAATCCAATCTTAGCAAATCCATCTGAAGCAACAAACGCTCATAGAAATGGAAATGAATTCTATGTAAATACTCCAAAGTTACTTAACAGAGCAGAAAGAGATCCAAAGAAAGCAGTTAAATCAGGAGTTCTTGCATTAGCAAGACCAGTAAAGAAAGGAATGTTAAGCTCAAGTGAAGCAAATCCATTTGAAGTTTCAGTTGATGAATTAGCAGAAAATCCTTATTTCGCATTCACATTAAGAGATGAAGCAAAACCATA
>CAYRAU010000060.1:0-1615 GCA_964422525.1 Candidatus Woesearchaeota archaeon | reverse complement strand
GCCTGTCCTTCGTAATTTAACAATAGCCTGTGCCTTAGTACATCATAAGCAACATCTTTTACATGCTGCGGCTTTACATAATCGCTTCCTTTCAGCAAAGCCTGAGTCTTGGCTGCAATAAACAATCCTATGCTAGCTCTTGGAGAGCTTCCATACTGCAAATATTTTCCAGCATGAACTTTGTATTTATCGGGATTTCTCGTGGCATCAATTATATCAACAATATATTTGCTAATATGATTGTCAATATGAATTTCTTTTGCCAGGTTTTGCAGTTCAAGTATCTTTTTTGGATCCCATATCTTTTTTAGCTTAAAGTCATCAAAATGTTTTAAGGTCATGTTTTGCTCTAAAATTAATTCTTCTTCAGCCAAGGTTGGATAATCCATTTTTAATTTAAAAAGGAATCTATCAACTTGGGCTTCAGGCAATTCATATACTCCCGATTGCTCTATTGGATTTTGAGTAGCCATGACAAAAAAAGGTTTGTCTAAAGGATAAGTTGTTCTGCCAATAGTTACTTGCTTTTCCTGCATTGCTTCTAGTAAAGCTGACTGCGTTTTTGGCGTGGCTCTATTAATTTCATCAGCCATAACAAAATTGGCGAATACAGGGCCTTTTAAGATAGTGAATCCTTTGCTTTTGTCATAAGTTGTAATTCCAACAATATCACTCGGCAATAAATCAACTGTAAACTGAATTCTGGAAAACTTGCAGCCAGTAACCTCTGCCACAGTTCTTACAACCAATGTTTTGGCTATGCCAGGCAAACCTTCAATCAAGATATGGCCATTGGCAATCAAGCCGCGCAGAATGCCTTCTACAACCTTGCCTTGACCAACAACAGATTTTGCTATTTCTTTTTTTATAGCTTCAAAATCCTTTTGTACGCTTTTCAGCTTGCTTTTATCAACAGAAGCCATTTTATAAATTTAGCAACCTCCATATAAATAACTTATTATGCCACTTAAAGATAGTCATCTTTTTCTTAATCCTTGCTTAAACCTCCATCTTCTGTAATAACCATATATTATCATTAACGCAAAAAATGCAGCAGCAGCTTCTATAACCCACAAAACAGTGCCTGAAAATGGCCCTGTTTCTTTATTTAACACTAATTCTCCGCCTTGCCTTTCAACCAGATTCTTGCAAGCTTCTATTGCATTATTGGCATATTCCAAGGCCTTGTCAAATTCTTTATTGTTAAAGTATGTTTTTGCCTGCTGAACCAAACTATTTAGTTCAACACAAGCTTCATTCAAGCTGAATAATTCATCAATGAATATGAATTGGGCTTCTGCATTCTTCCTGTTTATTACATAAGGATCTGTCACGCCGACAAAGAACTTAGCATCATCTGAAACCTGGGGGCTTGAAGATGTTGCAGATACCTTTATTTCATACTGTCCAACTTCTAACCCTAGATTAGTTACTATTAACTCTACTTCTGCCTGTTCTCCGACAGCCAGACTTAATATATTATTAGGATTAGCTGTAACACTAAGATCTTGCGCTTGAGCATCGCCTAATTCTACTTCTATTTTTATGTTGCTTAATGTTTTTTCCCCATTATTCTTGACTATTATGGTAATTGTTGAAGTATCATCCTTAAACA
>CAYRAU010000059.1:0-1664 GCA_964422525.1 Candidatus Woesearchaeota archaeon | reverse complement strand
TATAAAGTTCTTTGTAAGCCAAAAGTGCTTCGTACACCATTAAACCACAGGCAAAGATTGTCACTTCGGGGTTTTTACTTTCGGTTAAAACATTAGCTTTGCCAATTTTGAAAGGCGTCTTTTCTGTGGTGTAAACAGGACTTTCGATTCTAGGAAGCCGCATATAATACGGCTTATTATCTTGAGCCATTAATAATGTTGCCTTTTTAGCTTCTAGATAATCACTGGGTACAATTACATTCATATTTGGAATAACTCTCATCAAAGCAATGTCTTCTAATGCTTGATGTGTTACACCATAGTGACCTATATTTAATCCTGACTGAGCACCAATTATTTTTACAGGGTAGGCATCAATCCCAATTGTTGTCCTTATTTGCTCCCAGTTTCTGCCTGGGCTAAAGATAGCATACGATGTGCAAAACGGAATTTTGCCGTAATTTGCCATTCCGGAAGCAACAGTTACCAAGTTTTGTTCTGCCACTCCAACTTCGATAAATCTTTCCGGAAATTTATCTGCGAAATAATTTGCCTTTGTTGACTCTTTTAAATCAGCTGATAAAACAACAATTCTCTCATCTTTCTCTCCTGCTTCCAAAAGGCCATGGCCGAATCCATCCCTCATGAGTTTTAATTCAATATCTTTTTTAAATAAGTTATCCGAGAAATTTAATTTGGCATTTAGCATTTTTATTTTTTACTGTTATTCGCCATAAGGCGATATTTTTCCCTGCATTGTTCTAATTTCGTTCAAGGCCAACTTTGCCTGCTGATCATTCGGCGCTTTGGCATGCCAATTGGGATTGTTTTCCATGAAATCTACACCCTTACCCGGAATTGTCCGTGCTATAATTGCCGTAGGATTTTCATAAATTGCACGGGCTTTATTGCAAGCATTTACAACTTCCTCAATATTATGCCCGTCAACTTCTAATACAGACCAATTAAAGGCTTTGTATTTATCAGCTAAGGGCTCTAAAGGCATGACATTTTCTGTAAAGTCGTCAATTTGAATATTATTTCTATCGATAATCATGGTTAAATTTGAAAGGCTATTCTTCCCGGCAAACATTACAGCTTCCCAATGATTGCCTTCATCATGTTCGCCATCTGACGTTATTACGTATGTTCTGAATCTTTTCTTATCCATTCTGGCACAGTAAGCAATACCTGATGCTTGTGCAAGCCCTGATCCTAATGGGCCAGACGTAGTTTCAAGTGACGGTAAAAAACGCTTGTCTGGATGACCTTGCAAAATACTATTAAATTCACCAAGCTTAAATAAGTGTTTATGATCAAAATATCCAGCATGACTCATAACCGAGTATAAGGCGGGGCAAATATGTCCGTTTGAGAGGACCAGTTTGTCGCTGTCCATCAAAACTGCATAATACAATGCCACAAAAACATCCACCATTCCTAATGAACCGGCAGGATGTCCATATCCGGCTTTTAAAATCATCTTACCGACATCACTTCTTATTTCTTTAGCAATTTCTTGAAGCTCATCAATTGTGTGGGTTTTCATTTTGTAAAGGCATTGTCAAATTTATCGTTTTTATTGATTGCACAGTAAGGTCGCTCAGAAATATTTTTTTCGAATTTAGAAATTATTGCCGGGACGTCTTCTATGCGTCTTGCAATTTCAAAAACAGACATTTCTT
>CAYRAU010000058.1:0-1715 GCA_964422525.1 Candidatus Woesearchaeota archaeon | reverse complement strand
TAGGATTAACTTTCCAGTCATCTGAAATTAAACTATGCAAGGCATTTCCCTTGCTTCCTTCATAATAAGCTTCAATATGCCCGCCATCTATAAAAACATCAATGTATCTGCAGTTGGCTCTGCCCAAATCCCTGGCAACAGTTTCTCTTCTGTTTAATGTGAGGATTGCAATAGGATTTCCAGTTTGCCTCAAGCTTCTTAGCATTGCGTTGACTCCTGGAAAAACTCTGGATTTGTATTTTGGATCAAATGGAAATATTTTAGCATGAACTTTTTTCAGCCTAGTAACTTCTGATTCAGGAAATCCGTAATTTCTGAAAAGCTCATCAAGAGTTAGTCCTATAACGTTTCTGACAGCTTCATGATCTTTTGTATCTATTGCTTTTAACCCGAACCTGCCTTTTTCATTTTGATCATTGCAGAATTTTATGTAAGCAGGGACAGAATCTGTCAGAGTGCCGTCTGCATCAAAAACATAAGCCATTGTAGTTGAATCTTCCATAGTCTAAAATACTTCTCCTAATTCATTCATGTTGACAATTGTAACTCTGCTTTCATCATCTATCATTCTTGGGCAGCATGTATTTATAAAAACATCAATAAACGGAAAATTTTCCAAAGAGCTAAGATTAACAGTATTGTCAACAAAATAGTAAAATTCTTTGTCCTTAAACTTTTCTTCTATTTTAATGCATTCATTAAACCTGTTTTGCCCTGGCTTAACTGTTATCAAGAACCCAACTTTCCTTGCATTATAAAACTTCTTTAAAGCCCCTAACCTTTTCTTCTTCAGCTTTTCAATATCATTAAGGCTAATCTTATCAAGATTGTCATTTACAGGATCATAATAGTAAATTTCCTTGTCATTTTTCAAAAGAGCAGTAGGATGAAACATCCCTGTTCCAACAAAGAAGAAAGCATCAAACTTTTCTTTGATAACTTCATTAGTGCAGCCCAACAACTGCCCTTCATTGCTTGCATGCCCTGTTTTTATTGTCTTGACTTCTTTCCCATTTTCTTTTAACTGTTTTTTTATGCTTTCTAATTGATTAATGAATTGGGATGTAGTAAAAAGCATCAAAGACCTTGGCAGTTTATCAATAATTTTCTTGCCAATCTTGACCTCTTTGTCAAATGAAGCATTAATGAACATCGTTTTCATATTAATTCACATCCTTAATGCTGAACCTGCACGTGCTTGGAGGATTTTGGGATGCATGCTCAAGTTGTTCTTGAGTCATTTCTCTTACTCTTCTATTTATTCTTCTTGCAATTGCAGTTTTTGAGTCGCCAAGCATAAATGAATTATCAGCTATTAACTCTAATCTTTCTGGATCAAGCCTTCTCAAAGCTTTTACCAATGATATTGAATTTGCTTCGATATACCTTCTTAATACTATAATTTCTGAGTCATAGCCTGGCAGATTTTCTTGTATGCTTCCTAAATAAATACTGCCTCTCCAGTATAATGTTATTGGCGTTAGTCTTGGCACTATATAATGCAATAATGTCATTTCCTGAGCAAGCAAAATTCTTACCTGTTCATTCCAGTAATGATCATTTTTCATATATGTCTTGAAAGAAATAAGTTTAAAAAATTAACTCAAGCAAAATAAAGAACAGGATTTTCAGGCTTGAGAAGATAACTGGCTCTATTTTTTATTTAAATAAATTTAAACTTTATATTGGTATATTCTAATGCTACTTTTTTAGAA
>CAYRAU010000057.1:0-1823 GCA_964422525.1 Candidatus Woesearchaeota archaeon | reverse complement strand
CTGGCGAGTCTTTGCCTGTTGAAAAGTTAAAAGGAAGCAATGTTATTGGAGCTACCATAAATCAAGACGGAATATTGTATATTAAAGCTACAAAAATTGGCAAAGATACATTCTTAGCGCATATAATTGAATTAGTTGAAGAAGCTCAGGGGACTAAGATTCCAATACAAAAATTAGCTGATAAAATAACAAGTATATTTGTTCCTGTGATTTTAATATTAACTGTTTTGACGTTTATTACATGGATAATATTTATTGGTGATATAAGCAAGTCATTAGGGGTTGCTATAGCGGTTTTAGTAATCGCGTGCCCTTGTGCTTTGGGTTTGGCTACACCAACTGCTTTAATGGTTAGCTCTGGAATGGGAGCTAAAAAAGGAATTTTAATTAGAAAAGGCGAGGCCATACAAACAATGAAAGAAGTAAAAATAATAGTTTTTGATAAGACTGGAACTATAACAAAAGGAAAACCGGAAGTTACTGACATAAAGAGCAATGTAAAAGAAAAAGACTTAATGGAAATAACTGCCAGCTTAGAAAAACTTTCTGAGCATCCAATAGCTAGAGCGATTGTTGATAAAGCTAATCTAAAAAATTATAAGAAAGTAAGCGGGTTTAAAGTTTTAAGAGGAAGAGGTGTTGAAGGCAAGATTGGGAAAAATCTAATTGTGATTGGAAATCAGACTTTGATGAATGAAAGAAAAATAAATTTAGGTGAATTAAAGGATTACATTGAAAAATATGAAGATGAGGGCAAAAGTACAATGATTGTTTCTGTAAATAAGAAAGTTATTGGTGTTATTGCAGTAGCGGATGCATTAAAACATGATTCTGTAGGAGCGATTGAAAGATTAAACAAACAAGGTTATAGAACCGTTATGATTACGGGGGATAATGAAAGGACTGCTAGAGCTATAGCTCGCCAGGTTGGAATAAAGGAAGTAATTGCAAATGTCCTTCCCGAACATAAGGCAAGAAAAGTTGAAGAATTGCAAAATGAAGGAATGGTTGCATTTATTGGTGATGGAATAAATGACGCTCCTGCCTTAAAACAAAGTAATGTTGGAATTGCAATTGGGACTGGAACGGATATAGCTATTGAAGCAGGGGATATTGTTTTAGCAAATGGTTCTTTAGAAGGTGTGGTGCAAGCGATTAACTTATCAAAAGCGACTTTTAGAAAAATAAAACAAAATTTATTTTGGGCTTTTGCTTATAATGTAATTGCTATTCCTTTGGCAATGGGCGGATTTTTACATCCCGTAATAGCGGAAATAGCAATGGCTCTATCTTCAATTACCGTAGTTACTAATGCTAATTTATTGAGAAGAAAGAAAATTTGAAATTCTTAGGAAGATTTATAAATCTTAACTATCGTTAACTTAAGTATGAAACTCTTACAAAGACAAGAAGTTGAGGTATTTTATGTAATTCCTAGTTTGAGGAGATATCTGGCTATTGAAATGAAAAAACTTAGTTTTAAACAAAAAGATATAGCCAAACTATTGGGGATAGAAGAAGCTGCGATAAGCCAGTACATTAAAGGAAAAAGAGGAAATAAAATAACGTTTAGCTCTGAAATTGCTAGTGAAATAAAAACCTCTGCGGGTCTAATTAAAGATAAGATTTCCTTATTGAGAGAAATGCAGAAATTAATGAGAAGAATCAATGAAAGCTGTGAGATTTGCAAAATACATAAGGAAGTATGCGAGGTTCCTGCTGAATGTGAACCTGGATTGATAAACTGTTTTGAGATAAGAAAATGACTGAAATGGAAAATTTTACAATTGATAGAAGCAGATATGATGATTTTAGTAATGTGA
>CAYRAU010000056.1:0-1861 GCA_964422525.1 Candidatus Woesearchaeota archaeon | reverse complement strand
TTGTATTAATATTTAATTCTGCGTTGAAGAATATTATTGGAGATACCTGCTCTCATGGGCTATCGTGCGAGATGTATTCTACATTGGCTGTTCAAACATGGATAAGCCTCAGCATTGCCGGCTTGATTTTTGTTATTGGCCTGTTTTTTATTTTTGCTAAAGAGCCAGAAAAAATAATCATTAGAAAAGTAAAAGAAAAAAAGATTGAAAAAAAGATTGATTTAAAAGGATTAAAGATTGAGGAGAGGCAAACATTCAGCCTTATTAAATCTCAGGGAACAATTTTTCAAGCAGATTTAATTGAAAAAATGGGGCTTGGAAAAGCTAAGATGTCCAGAATACTTGATAGACTTGAAGGCAAAGGGCTTGTTGAAAGAAAAAGAAGAGGATTGACAAATGTTGTTGTCTTTAAAGAAAATTAGCTTCTGAAACTAGTTTCACAAAAGCACTTAAATAAAAGGCTTATCTAAAAAGAGAATGTCATTAAAATCATTTACTAAAAAACCGAATGGAAGCAGAACTCCATGCTAAAGCCTCAAAAACCGAAGGTTGCTTTGTGTTTCGTCAAGCATCCTGGCATCATAGTAAATAAATGATAACAAAATAATGAAAAAAACATACAAACTAAAAGGGATGACTTGCAACTCGTGTGCAATGCTTATAGAGAAGTCGCTTAAAGATAAAGTCAATAGTGTATCTGCAAGTTTCTCCAAAGAAAAAGCAGAAGTGGATTTTGATGAAAATAAAATTTCTGAAGAAGAGATTATTGAAGAAATTGAAAAGTTGGGCTATGAAATTGAAAAATCCAATAAAGAGCCTAATAAAAGAGATTTAATAGAAACTCCTAAAGTAAATTACTCCGAAAGCCATAAGAAACCAAAGAAACAAAACTCTGCTTCCTCGGATAAATTTGGCCTTTTTTTTGCTATTCTTTCTTTTCTTTTACTAATATTTGTATTATATTATTTCTTTATAGGAAATATTAAAATTCCAGAAGTTGCGCTACCACAAGTTGGGGACAAAGTTGGCTTAGGCTTATTATTTATAATAGGGATTTTAACAGGATTCCATTGCGTTTCAATGTGCGGCGGTTTTGTTGTTTCATATACAGCAAAAAATGCTTTAAACGGCCATAAGAGCTATAAACAGCATCTTGCTTATGGCAGTGCAAAGGTCTTATCTTATACAATTATTGGAGGGGTATTTGGGTTAATCGGAGGGATATTCGCGTTTAGTGTGGGGCTAAGAGCCGGAGTAGCTATCTTCGCGGGAATATTTATGATATTTTATTCATTAAGCATGTTTGGACTTAAGTTCTTTAGAAGATTTCAATTAAATCCTAAATTTTTAACAAAATTTACTATGAAAGCTTCAGCTAATGCAAAGGGGCCTTACAAGGGCCCAATTGTTACAGGGTTATTAAATGGTTTATTTATTGCATGCGGCCCACTTCAAGCAATGTATCTTTATGCTGCAGGAACAGGAAGTTTTGCAAATGGCGCAATAGCTCTGGCTGTTTTTGGTCTGGGAACACTCCCGGTAATGATTGGCTTTGGAGCATTTGCTTCGGTTATTAGCCATAAAACAACTCAAAAGATATTAAAAATATCTGCGGTAATTGTTCTTATTTTGGGATTAATCATGTTAAATAGGGGGTTATCAATGATTGGGAGCCCATATAGTTTCTCAGCAATACAATCCAAACTAGCTGGAAATCCTATAGCTGGCGGAACAGAAGCAGTTTTAACAAATGGAGTTCAAGAAATCAATATGGACTTATCGGGCTCAGGGTATTCACCAAATTCTTTCGTATTAAAGAAAGGAGTTCCTGTTAAATGGAATGTCAATGTAAAACAATTAA
>CAYRAU010000055.1:0-1942 GCA_964422525.1 Candidatus Woesearchaeota archaeon | reverse complement strand
TCTGCTTTTAGCCCTTTTGATGCAATATAATACCTTAATTTTATCAAATCTTGGTTAATGTTTAGCTCTTTGAACTCTTTTTTTATAAAAATGAGGGTTTTTTCATTAGGTCTCCCAACAATATTGACTGGAATTCCCTTAAGAAGCATGTTTTTTATGTGAAAATTGATTACTCTTCTTGAAAGTGAGTGCTTAATTGCAAGATCATCGTAAGTTACACCATCCCTTTTTATAGATTCTAGCTCAATAATGCTCAAAAAGAGGGTAAATTCTTTGTTTGTTAAGCCTTGAATCATCTTGATTACGTCTTTTTGAATGTCTTTGGTATCTTTCGGTTGGTCATTAATTGATAAATCTTCTTCTATTGGTTGGTCAATTTTGGGCATTTTCATATTGGTTGGCAAGTGGTTGCCCGGTGGTTGCCCGGTGGTTAACCAGTTTCCAACCCCTTCATTTCCTATGGAAAGATATTTCCAACCACCTTCTTTTTGCTTTAAATCGTCTATTTGCTTCTCAATAAGCAAAATACGGTCATTTTGAGCTTTAATTGCCTCTTTAAGCTCAGAAATATCGTTTCTAACTTTTAAAAAAGAATTCCTTACATTTTCTTGAAATCTAGAGTCGTTAGGCATGAAAAATATGAAGAATAAAGAAATATTTAATGATTATTATCCAATATAATCCTCTTTTCTGCTCTTTTCTTTGTTAATTGGCCTTACCATTGGCAAATTTACATGCGGTGGTAGATTAACATCCTGAGTAATTTGCAATGCCTTAAGATTGGATTTAACTAAGATGCTATTGAACACAGCCATGGTTACATCACTGGACAATTTTTTGTCTTTTTTCCATAGCTTTTGAATATCATCAAGCTTCTTTTTCTCGTCGGTAAATAGCAAATGACCGCCTATGAAAGTCTCGCCGATGTTAGGCTCATACTTTATTGTGAAATCAAAATCGAATCTAAGAACTTTTTCAGATCCGTCTGTAAATTTTATCTCATCAAACTTGATGTCTTTGATATTTAAGTTGTGCGAAATATCAACCTTTTGAGGCAATTTAGCAGCTTTTCTCTCTGTACTTATTTTATCAAAGTTAAAAGATAGTATTGGCATTCATCATCACCTAACAAAAGAAACTCAAATAATTATATAAATCTATTCAAACAAGTTTATTCGGTATACCGAAAGTTATATAACGAGCCTTATTTTTTGTATCATGTGAGCAGAATTTCAAAAGATAGGCTGGAAATAATTAAGTCTGATATTTTAAGGGAAGTTTATGATTCTGGGCTGAATGGAATTACATGCGCAAGCATAGCAAAGAGCATAGCTAGAGATGAAGAGTTTATCATGAGTCTTCTTGGAGAAATTCAAAAGCAGGATATAATCAAGTTAAGAAAAATATCAACAAGAACTGGAAAAGAATTCAGTAAAAAGAAGCTGTGGGTAATGAATGACAAATTTTATGATAAATATAAAGAACTATTAGATCGTTAAAGCTTAATCTTTTTTAATTCCTTTTCTTTGCCTGTCCAGTCTAAAGCTACCTTAAGAACCTCGTCTATAGTTGAAACTGGAATTATCTCAATATCCTTCAACTTCTCCTTTGAAATTATTATATCATCCTGATTTGTTTTTGGCACAATAACTCTTTTTATTCCTGCATTAATAGCAGCTTCTACCTTGTAAGTAACGCCGCCTACAGCCAATACATCTCCTCTGACAGATAAAGAGCCTGTCATTGCAATATCCTGGTAAACAGGCACTTTCTTTAATGCAGAAACAATCGCTGTGGCAACTGCAATAGATGCTGAGTCTCCTTCCACACCTTCATGAGTCTGGATAAATTGGACAAAAACATCATATTTTTCCTTAATATCCTCTCCAAAGAACTTTAATATTATTGCTGAAACATTTTTTACAGCTTCCTTGGCAATTAC
>CAYRAU010000054.1:0-2009 GCA_964422525.1 Candidatus Woesearchaeota archaeon | reverse complement strand
AGAAAAACATTCCAAAGTCGCCATAGCTTGTGCTCATTAGTTTCCTGTATTTTTTAATGTTATACAGGGCCCCGTAACTCCACCTTATCCTCTGGCGAGCCAGGCTTTTGAAAGTGCTTGGCACATCTGTGTAAGCAACTGCGTCAACAGCATGAACCAGCTTGTAATTGTGGGACTGCGCCTTTAAGGCTATTTCAAAATCCTCTGTAAGATTGTGCTCATCAAAACCGCCGTGCTTTTTGAATAATTCTGCCCTGAATATTGAGCCTGCCGGCGCAGCTGACAAGCTGTTGTTTAAGCTTAAAATTTTCCTTATGAAGCTTGATATAACATACTCTATGACTTGTATTCTCTCTATCAGCTTTCTTGGCTTATAAGGCTTTAATGTAGAAACTATGATGCCAACATCCTCATCTTCAAAGTACTTTACAGTTTTTTTTAAGAAGTCAGGAGTAAGGAAAGTGTCAGCATCCAGAACAGATATTAATTGCCCTTTAGCCTTGCTTATTCCGTAATTTAATGCAGAAGCTTTTCCGTTATTTTCCTTTTTGTAAGCTTTAATATTGCTAAACGACTTGGCAACCTCATAAGTCTTATCTGTGCTTCCATCATCCACCACAATGATTTCCAGTTTATCCTTTGGATAATCCTGATTCAATACAGACTGTATGGTCTGGGAAATTACATCTTCTTCATTGTAAGCTGGAATTAAGACGCTTATTAAAGGAAACTTGTCTGCCAGCTTGCTTCTCAGCTTGTTCCTGTTCTCGAAATATGTGATAAAGTAAAATACGCTGACAAATATCCCCATAAAATATAAGATGTAGACAATTATGTCATAAATTTCCATTGAATTAACTATTAGTCTGATATTTTAAAGTTTTTCTATAGTTTTATTATATTGCAATATTTCAGTCTCATCAATATTATAGTGCCTTATGAATAGATCGCTGTTGTCAAACAAGAAAAGCAGACCCTGATTGTCGCTTTCCCAAACTAATCCGTCTTTCATGCCGGGTGTAATGTAAATATATGATATTGAGTCTCTGTCAAGAATTTCCCTTGTAAATTCCGCGTCTCTGGACTGAAAGATTGCATTTGCGTCATGGTAATGCGCATTTACATTCGGCGCATATCGAAAATTAGAATCCATGTATACTGGCCTGTCTGCAAAATAAGAAATCCAGTTGCCATTGCTGAAGTGGGAAAGAACTAAATCCCCTTCAGAGCTGAATTCTTTTAATGAGCCAAGAGTTTGGATTATTTCTTCATTCGGCATGCTTACAGCAATCTGATTTACATAAGAAAGCCCTGAGAACAAGACGCCGCATAGCAAAGCTGTAATTGTTAATTTCTTAAGAAAGTCGCTTTTCCATGTCTGCTTTGACAATCTTAAAAACCCGAATGCCGCAAGGAAAACAATAAATATGCTTAGATAAATTAATAGCTCATTAAGCATGAATGACATTACCAAAACTATTGCAACAAACAAGTACAAATAAAGGCTTTTGTATTTCCTTTCCCATAATTCGAATATGCCGATTATGGCGGCAAATAAAGTAAATATGCTGATTCCAAATTTTCCGCCTAAGTCTGACAAGAATATTGTTGAAATGCTTGTCAGCTCAAAGTTTAATTTTTCAAGCAGACCGTATCTTAGGAAAATGCCCCCATAAATGTAAAACAATATAATAGACTGCAATATAATTGCAAATGTTATCAGCCTTACATTTGGCTTTTCAGTGAACAGATAAAATATCAAAAATACAATCATTAAAAATGTGCTTGTTACGCTGAAAAACGGCAGCAGTGCGAAAGGCAGCAAAGACCAGTAACTGTTTCTGATAAACAAGAGAATAGCCAACAAAACTAGGAAGAATGCAATGCTTAGGCTGCTATAGCCTGCGAATAAAGCTATAAATGGCGGGGATAATATAAACAGGAAAGAAGCTATAATTTTTATCTTTTTTTCCTGGTTCTTCAAAAGAATATAAAACATAACAAAGCTT
>CAYRAU010000053.1:0-2153 GCA_964422525.1 Candidatus Woesearchaeota archaeon | reverse complement strand
ATTAAAAAGTCTGAATCTATTGCAACAAAAGAATGCACGTGAACTCTAGGTTTTAAGCCTTCTAGCAATTCCTCGCCGCCTTGCAATCTTGTTACAACAGTAACTAAATCATTAACTTCTGCGCCTCTTTCCCTTAACGTCGGAATCCAGCCAGCAGTAAATCCAAATCCTAATCCAAATCCTGGACCATCTACGTGATAAGCGCTAGATCCGGTAGTTAATAAGTCTGATACATGCACCACTTGATCAAAAGGAATTCTATCATTAGGGTTTAGCACTACAGATTCGTTACCAGGGTAAACAATTTCAATTTTACCAGGCTGCCAACGCTCTTGTTTATATAGAGAAACATGAGGCAATACTAGCATATTAGCGACAGGGCCAGAAAATATCCAATCTCTTCTTTGGCCTCCTGAAACAGCAATGCCAGATTGCGTTCTGAATAAATTATGAACTTGCAGCGCGATTGTATGTATATCCTCACTAAAAGAACTACTTTCACCCTGCAGCCTAATTGCTTCATTAATTATAGCAACAGATTCATTGCCATTGGCATTAAGAAATTCTGGATCTATCCCGGATAACATCTCAGCATTTATGAAATAAGGTGTTAAAGACTCTCCAGAAGTCACAATGACAGGAACTTCTTTATCTTGATAAGCCTTACACTCAACTAAATGCCTGCTAATAATTGGGTTGTTTGCTTCCATTTTCACCATAATTAAAACTTAGTACCACTTATCTTCTTCATTCTCTTCGCTTTTAGGTTCTTTGTTGTTTTCTTTCTTCTCTTCCTTTTTCTCCTCTTTCTTTTCTTCTTCTTCCAAGAAATTAGAGATATTTTTCCAGTACTTGATGATTAAAATTATTATTAATAACAAGACCAATCCTGCCAGTACGAAATACTTGTAGACATCAAGGAAATTAACATATTTTACAAGTATAAACAATAACACAATCAATATGATTATACCGATAACCCAGCCAAATATTCCCGACTCTTTGTCTTCTATTCCAAATTCCTTTTCCAATTTTTTCTCTTCTGCCAATTTTTTATCCTTTTTTGGCTTAGTTTCCTTTTTCTTGACTTCTTTTTTCTTCTTTTCCTTGACTTCCTTCTTCTCTTCCTTTTTCTCCTCTAGTATTTTATCATCAACCTCAACTTCCTCTTCAAGGAAATCCGTAATCTTCTTTCTGAAATCTTTTCTTGAAAACAAGATTATTAATAATATTATAATTAAACCAGCCAGTATATAAAACTTGTATTTATTAAAAGCACCAAGCACATCTATGCCTTCGTTTTGCCCGGTTATCGCTCCAGTTATTTCTGCAAGGCTTTCTGACTCGTTTTCAAACTGCTCTATTGTTTCGCTTATTCCGGATTTTACATCTATTGCAATATTCTTTGAAGAAGATATAGTTCCGTCTTCAAGCTTGGTTGCGACTGTAGCCAAGTATTTTCCTTCCTGAATATTTTCTCCCGGAGCAATATACATATAGATTGTCTTACTTTCCCCTGGAGCCAGTTCAACAGTGGCAGGATTAAGCTGTATAAAGCTTGATGCTGTGCCTGCAATTTCTATAACATACTTGGAATTCTGCGAGCCTATATTTTCTATAATTATCGGAAGCGTTGCTGTGCTCTCTACATTAACTGCAATGTCCTTGGCTTTAATATCCGAATTATAGCATGCTGAGCTTTCAACAACCTCAATTTCAGTTGTGTCTGAAGATGCTGTCTGGCTTGCGTCTAATGCAGCTGCATCAACTTTAACATCATACCTTCCAGCCTGGACATTAATATCTGGCTTTACTTCCAATATTAATTTTCTTTCCTGTCCCGGAGCCAATGTTATCAAATTCTCGCTTATTTTTGCCCATGGAACATTAGCATTCAGTGTTAACTGCTTTTCAAACTGGCCGTCATTTAATAAAACAACTTCGTATGAACTGCCTATTGTTTTGCATGTCTTGGATTTGTCAACAGGTATTTCTAATTTGACAGAATGGCAGGTATTAACCTGGGCTTTTATTTTGTTAGTCAAGCTTAATCCGCCTTTTGATGAAGTCACTTCTGCATCTAAATCAAAGCTTCCTTTAACGCCAAATCCAGGATTTAAGAATAATTTAACATTAGCTATCTGCCCTGGCTG
>CAYRAU010000052.1:0-2561 GCA_964422525.1 Candidatus Woesearchaeota archaeon | reverse complement strand
AGAAAATCTTCTGTGCTTTCATAAAAAGAATCATGCGTCCTGTTTAATCCTTTGTGGAATCTAATATTGAGTTTTTTTGCTGCGTTTACTAAAGCTTTTGTAATTTTTTTATTAGCCTTAACAGGATCTTTGCTCAATTCATATCCCAATATTTTGCCATCAGGCTTGATTGCTGAATCCACAATTATCAAATCGCCCGGCTTAACACTGTTCTTTAATCCACCGCACGTGCCTATTCTTATAAAATTTTCAGCCCCAATGTTCGCGAGTTCTTCCATGGCAATCAATGTAGAGGGGCATCCTATGCCAGTAGACATAACAGAGATAGGAACGTCTTTGTATTTTCCATTATAAGAAAAGAATTCCCGATTATACCTTATTTTTTTAGCATCTGATAAATGCTTGGCTATAATTGGAACTCTTCCTGGATCGCCAGGCAAAAGCAAGTTCTTGCTGATATTCCCTTTTCTGCATTTTATGTGGGGCTGTAACTTTTCCATTTTTTTGCCAAATTTTTAATGTTAACAAGAGACTCTTTTCCAGTTTTCATGTCTTTTATATTTAATTTTTTCTTCTTCAGCTCTTCCTTGCCTATAAATATTACATAGTCAATTTGCTTGCTGTTTGCGTAATCCAATGCTTTGCTTGGCTTGCCGTAGAATACTAGACAATTAACTTTGCTCCTTAGCTCTTCAGCAATTTTTATTGCTTCTTTATCAGCTCCCAGAGAAACAATTAGCAGTTTTTTATTTTCAGCTTTGACTTTGGCCAGGCTTAATATTCTGTCCAAGCCAAAGCTTATTCCTGTTGACTGTATTCCATTAACCAAATAAGAGCCTCCTCCAGATATCGTGTCTTTCATGCCTTGAACCTTGACTTCAAATATAGAGCCATTGTAGTAAGATAATCCTCTTGCCAGGCTAGGCTGGAACTTAATCTTGACATTAAAGTAATTGCAGTATTTTTTTAATTCAACAATCTCATTATAAGCCTTGTATTTTTTGAAATAGGCTTCAGGCTTCTTGAATATTGATATTAGCTTTTCAGCATTGTATTTTCTTAAATTTTCCTTGATTTCTTTTTCTTCTAGCTTGTCCAGCTTGTCAATTTCCTTCATTACAGCTTCTTTATTGACTATTTTTTCTTTCTCAAGAATTTCATTCAAAAGCTTCTTGTTATTGACAAATATGCTTGTTTTTATTCCCAGTTCTTTGAAGATGCTGGAAGCAAGAGCAAGTATCTCAGCTTCCTCTTTTACAGTGCTTCCCACAATGTCAATGTCGCATTGAGTAAATTGCCTTAATCTGTTTGAGGAAACAGGCTCATCTCTGAATACTTCTCCAATCTGGTATCTTTTATAAGGAAGTTTTTTGTTTTGGGCAAGCCTTTTTAGCTGGAATGTAAACTCGTATCTTAAGGCTAGCTTTCTTTTGCCTTTATCTTCTAGCTTGAATATATCAGAAACAGCCTCATCCTGCTCATTGTTCCCTTTTACAAAGCTTTCATACTCTACAATAGGAGTTTCAGCAGGCTCAAATCCGTATCTTTTGAAGTTATCAACAATGATGTTTCTAATCTTTTCTCTCTTGCTTGCTTCTTCTCCTGTAAAATCTTTGAATCCTTTGACAGTTTCCATGTTTTATTTTTAGGGTGGCATGAGAGATTTGAACTCTCGCCTCAGGATCCACAGTCCTGAATCCTAGCCAGACTAGACGAATGCCACCATACAATACCTCCTACAAGGATTATTTATAAATTTAATTAAAGCTTGAGCTAAGAAAAAGATTCTAGTGATGAACTAAACCAACTCTTGCCATTTTATCTGAATTTAGAGTTATTCGCTTTATTTATAAAATTTGCTATTCTATAAGGGTTTATGGATTACACCAAATTCTTTGCCCGAAAATCAAGAGAAGTAGCTATTGACTTATTAGGTATGACTTTGGCTAGAGACACGAAGAAAGGGTTCACAGCGGCTAGGATATTAGAAACTCGTGCTTATGAAGGAGGTAGAGAAACTCATTCTAGACAGGGCATGAAATATGCGCCAGGAAGACTTTTTTTAATGCCTCATAGGGGGAAGATACTTGTTGAATATCGCTACTGACACAGTTGACTATCCTTCTTGCGTGGAAATACGTAGAATTGGCCTTCATAATAGGGAAGTTGGTGGGGCTAGTAATGTTGCTAATCTCTTTGGAATAACATTCGAGTTTGATAATGTCCCATTAGGAAGAGAAGTACAAATCTCTGGAGAAAGTTTAGATAAGTCAAACATCAGAGAATTAGTTGACATAGTTTCAGATAATTGTGTAGGTTATTTTTTAATTATAAACTAAAATGCCAATATTAAGACCATATCAAGTTGAAGCTGTGAAAGAGCTTTTGGATAAAAAGAAGGTTATCATAGCTGATGATATGTCTATGGGAAAAACCGCAGAAGCCATAGTTGGAAAAACAGCTATTGAAAGAAGGCTTGGTTATGATAGCCCTACTTTAGTTGTATGCCCCGCTTCTGTTATGGAACACTGGGGGGGAGAAATTAAAAGATGGTATAAAAA
>CAYRAU010000051.1:0-2791 GCA_964422525.1 Candidatus Woesearchaeota archaeon | reverse complement strand
ATTAATTATTATTTATTAAAAAGATGGTGGTATTAGATGATTTTTTTATGCAGCTGACTTTCATAATTATAGCAGCAGCACTATTGGGCGTATTCAGCAGATTTTTGAAACAGCCTTTAATATTGGCTTATATTATAACCGGATTATTGCTGGGGCCATTAGTTCTTAATTACATAACGCCTTCCGACACACTGACATTGTTTTCTCAATTGGGCATTACTCTTTTATTGTTCATTGTCGGATTAAGCATGAACTTCAATGTTTTGAAAAAGTTTGGGCTTATTTCACTTGTAACAGGCATAGGCCAGGTTGTGTTTACTTCAGTCATCGGATTTTTCATTGTAAGATTTTTGGGCTTTTCTTTTATTGAAGCATTATACATAAGCGTTGCTTTGACATTCAGCAGCACAATCATAATTGTTAAATTATTATCTGATAAAAATGACTTAAACACACTGTACGGCAGAATATCAGTGGGATTCTTGTTGGTCCAGGATTTCATAGCAATATTAATTTTGATTCTTATAAGCGGAATTCAAACAGGGCAGGAAAGCACAGGAATCATTATGCTTCTGACATTCTTAAAAGGCCTTGGCTTGCTGTTAATGGTATTTTTATTCGGAAAGTACATTGCTTCATATTTATTCAAGAAGCTTGCTAAGGTGCAGGAATTATTATTTGTGTCAGGGTTAGCTTGGTGCTTCATTGTTATATTCATAGCCCAGAAGATGAATTTCTCAATTGAGATAGGAGCTTTCCTGGCAGGCTTGGCTCTGGGCACTCTTCCATATAACCAGGAACTTGGGAATAAACTAAAGCCATTAAGAGATTTCTTCATTGTATTGTTCTTTGTAAATCTGGGCTTGCAGGTTGTTATTGCAGAAATATCAGCATTAATATGGCCTGCTATAATCCTGTCATTGTTTGTGCTAATCGGCAACCCTTTGATTGTTATAGTATTAATGGGGTTGTTCGGCTATAAGCCAAGAACAGGCTTGCTGGCAGGATTGACTGTTGCCCAAATCAGCGAATTTTCACTTATTTTGGTAAACTTAGGGTTAGCTGCAAACCATGTTGGCTCTAGTGTAGTAACGTTAGTCACTTTAATAGGAATATTCACAATTGCTGTTTCAACATACATGATAATGAATGGGGAGTTTATCTACAGGAAGCTTTCAGGTTATTTAAAAATCTTTGAAAGGAAAAAACTCAGCAATGATGAGATCAAGAGTCTAATGCATTCAGAAAATTATAATATATTATTGTTTGGGGCGCACAGGGCAGGCTATTCCATAGTAAAAAGCTTGGCCAAATCCAAGGAAAAATTCCTGGTTGTAGACTATGACCCTGATGTTATATCAAAATTAAAATCCCAGAACATTGACTGCTTCTACGGAGATATTTCAGATATAGGCACTTTGGACGAGCTTGTTGAGTTTGAGCCAAAGATTGTAATATCCACAGTCCCTATTCTTGAGGACAATCTTATTTTGCTTAAATATTTCAAGAAGAAGAACAAAGAGACAATGTTTATTGCTGTTGCAAAGACAATCCATGATGTTTTGGCTTTGTACAAGGCCGGAGCTGAATTTGTCATATTGCCTGAGGTTTTGACAGGAGTCAAGATTTCAGATTATCTGACTCATTTAAATTCAAAAGGAATACGCGAATGGGGCAAGAAATACTACAAGTCTATTCTAGAAGATATTAACAAGGGATTAATTTAATAAAGTTATTTTTCTTCTCTAAATCATGGAAATTTTAAGCTTAGCTGACTCTCTTAAGTATGTCAAAAATATTGCTATTAACCTCAATGACAAAGTTGTATTAATCGGGGTTGCAGGCGGCTCAGCTTCTGGCAAAACTTACTTGGCAAAAAAATTATGCGATGAGCTAAAAGGAAGCTGCCTTTCAATGGATGATTATTATTTTGGAAGAGAGAATGTCAAGGATGACAATTTTGACAAGCCTGAAGCTTTTGACTTTGGTTTGTTTAGAAGTCATTTATTATTGTTAAAGCAAGGCAAGGTTATTCAGAAGCCTGTTTATGATTTTAAAGGCGTCAGGACAGGCTACGTTGATTACAAGCCGTCAAAATATATAATTGTAGAAGGGCTTTTTGCATTAAACAGCTTAATCAGGGATTTGCTTTCACTCAAAATTTTTGTGGATTCTGACTCAAAATTAAGGCTTAAGAGAAGAATTGAAAGAGATGTCAAGGAAAGAGGCAAGACTGAAGAAAGAGTAATATTAAGATGGAATAGATATGTGGAGCCTATGTTTAAGGAGTATGTTGAGCCTCAAAAGAAATACGCTGACGTTGTTATTTTAAACTAATTAACTTATTTGGTCAGGAAAAATTAAACTTTTTTGGTTTTTTTTAAAAGTCGTTAATTTGGGCTACTTTTTAAACACAATTATGACTTTTTAAACAGAGATTATTTATAGATTCCAGCTTTATACTTTAATATTACAGAAATAACAACAGAGATTAATCCAGTGATATAAGGGGTTGGAGAAGTAGTTCCAGTAGTGCCCCAAGCAATTCCCAGATTAACAGCTCCAAATATTAAAAGAAGTTCAGAAATCCAAGCCAAATGAAACCTATCCATCTATCTTCTCACATCCATAAAGATGTAAGGTTAATTGTTCCAAGAACTTATTTTACTGCCTCCCCCCGGATTTGAACCGGGGACCACTGCCTTATGAGAGCAGGGTTCTACCAGGCTGAACTAGGGAGGCTTAAAGAACAAGTAAAGAGTTTATTTTAAAAGTGTTTTGATTTTTTTAA
>CAYRAU010000050.1:0-2793 GCA_964422525.1 Candidatus Woesearchaeota archaeon | reverse complement strand
ATCTGTATCTGGCTTTTGCTTATATGTTATCATTCGAATACGTTAATGATAATGAACCAGCGTAAGCTCTGGCTATTCCGACGAGACGGACATTGTTGTTGTCAAGATTCCTGCTGCCATTAGCATTGGACCTGTTGTTAAGCCTGTTAAGGATAACCGCCCGCACACTGTAGCCATCTTGCCTTAATAGTCACCACCACTTCACGGTTCACTTTCGCTACTAAATGTTGCGGTTGAATTTTATGGCCGTTAACAAGTTTGCTCCGGCACTGGCAAGATGACGTGTAGCCCAAGCTTCTTGCCATAAGATACAATTTTGGCAGAGCCAAAATGTACATCTCAGCTTCACTGAGATTGTAAGCAAGTGCTGGACAATAAACGTGAAAAATTCAGAGTTGTTAAACTTATCCTTTTACCTGCAATTCTTTTGGAACCAGCATATAAGAAATATCTCCAACCTGGACAATTGGTTTTCTGGACTGCATTTCTTTCAATACAAGAGATGCTAAATCATCGGATTTTTGCGGGCTCGCGCTCACTGCGCTCGCTGACGAACGTACCCCGACGAGACGGACCCTGCCGCCGACAAGACCCCCGCAGCCAAAAGCAAGGGACCAGTTGCCAAGCCCGTAAAGGACAACCGCCCTTAAAACAGGTTTTGAAACATCAGAAACATAAAAGCCCATCATTTCATTATAACAAAACTTATCTTTCCCCAATTTAAATGCATTTCCAACATAAGCGTCCAATCTTTCTTGATTTCCATCGGCTAAAGAAAGCCACCCTTGATGCCGCCTTGCTTCCTTTTCAGTCAAACGTTTTCCCAAAATCATATCTTTTCTTTTTATTGATCTTAATCCTGATGTGCTTCTAAGCTGAACTCCATTGGCAGTTAATCTTGTTTCTGGATTTAATTTTCTTAATGTTTTAGAATGCGGAGCAAAATAAACTCTTTTAGAATCTGCAGCAAGTCCAAAATCGGTATCGAAATAGTTGTTCCAAAGTTCATGATTAGAATCAACACGCTCATTCCTTCTGTCCATTACCAAAGAAGGGCTTACTGGAGTTAGTCCTGCTTTAAGCAAAGCAGGCATTGCTTCTTTGTATTGTCCTTGATGAAGTAATGCTCCTTCAAGATAAGCTAGTGAAGTTGTTTGCATGGGATTTGCTATTGATTATTACTATTTAAATCTTTCGTCTGATTACTACGTGAGAGTGAATAATAGAGATATGCTCACTGCAATGAAAGAACTAATGCAGATGACCAAATAGAAAGGTTTATATTCTTACTTGTAATACTTGTAAGAAAGGTGATATGATGCCATTGCTAGAAATTAAAACAGCAAAAATAACTGAAAAAGGACAGGTTGCAATACCTAAAGACATCAGAGAAATAGAAGGATTCAAGGAAGGGGACAAGATTGCTGTACTTGCCTTTGAGGATCATGTAGAATTAAGACCGTTAAAGAAAATAAGGAAGATTGACTTTTCAAAAGAGAGTATGCAGACGACATTAGCAAGTGAAAAAGTCTTAGCCAGAGATTGGCTTTCTAAAGAGGAAGACGAGGCATGGAGCGATTTGTAAAAGGAGATATAGTTGTTCTGCCGTTTCCTTTTGCTGATTTAAGCGCAGCGAAGAAGAGACCTGCATTAATTCTGTCTGTTTTGCAGGAAGATGATTTGATTCTGGTTCAAATTACGAGTAAAGTGAAGAATGATGATTATTCTGTTTCATTGGATGATAAAGATTTCAAGCATGGAAAATTGAATAAGTCCAGCAACATAAGACCAAATAGGATATTTACAGCAGAAAAATCAATCATAGATTATAAAATAGGCTTAGTAAAAGAGCAAAAGATAAATGAAGTAATAGATAAGCTAGTAGAGATTATTAGAATGTAATTATTGTGAGTTATGAGATGGTTTATATGTGTTTTGCAAGGGATAATGACGAATTAAAGCTTAATTCCAAATGCCCCATAAACTTGAGCAGAAAATTCTGCCTTAAGATAATAATTTAACAGTCTGGCTAATTTACTTTTATACGTTAGTAAATGCTTGTGATGATTTTTATAAATATGATACAGTTCGTGGCGTACAACACCTTTTCTTGCAAACATGCCTCCAACGTGAATTTCAGCTGGAATTGAATCATTGAAATGTATTACTGCACCGGCTTTGCATCCATCATGCAAAAACGCTTTTACCTCGCTCTTCAAACCCAGTTTTCCAGATTCTTCTGCAATGAGCTTCTCTAATTCTTTCTGGTCAGAGATTTTGCTTGAACAGATTTGTAGTGCTGTAAGCCCAAGAGCACAACTTCCTCCTACCGCCGCCACTAATTTGATTCCATCAAATGTGCTGTTTGCCAAATAAGGTAAGTCCATATACCGTTGAAGCTTTTTAGTTTTATAAAGCTTTCTGTTTGTAACCACTATCTCGTAATAACTCAACCTTAATATAGTTAAACAATTTAACTGTTAAACTATGGAAGAATTAGTCAAAATGTCTCCGAAAGGACAGCTCGTTGTGCCTCAGGACATTAGAGAAAAAGAAGGTTTCAAGCCAGGAGATAGATTCATTGCTGTCAAACTTCCAGATGGTGTTCTTTTCAAGAAAATAGAAATGCCCAATATCAGGAAAATAACTGAACAAGTAAAAGAAAAATTCAGAATGAGAGGCGTACAGTGAAAAAAATACTACTAATAGTACTGTTATTATTTTTAATTCCAAGTATATTCGCTTCATTATTATTCCCAAAGGAAGTTATTTTCTTCGATAAATTAGCTCCAA
>CAYRAU010000049.1:0-2843 GCA_964422525.1 Candidatus Woesearchaeota archaeon | reverse complement strand
CGACTCTGTTTATAGGGCAGTGCATATTTCAAAGGAGGAAGCTGAATTATGCTTAGGGTTTGCCAGAGGTTTTGTAAATAAGGTTAAAAATATTCACGCTAAACAGAGCTAAAAACCTTCAAGTCAGGGCTTAACAAGTCAATTTTATCATCCTTAAACCTTAAGCCTCGATACATTCTCTGCAAAAACTCTCTTCTGGCCTTGTCATTATAGAACATCCAGAAAGCATCAGGCTTTGCCTTTCCAAGAACCTTCCAGAACAAGTCCTGGGCATTTGGATACGGATATTTAGTAAAGACAATGCTGTTGCACATCTCTCCTGGAAAGTCAACTCCTCTGATGCATTGAGTGGAGAACAAGACATCTTTAATCCCGTCTTTAAACTCTCTAACCAATTCTCCTTTCCTGTAAGTTTCCTGCTCATGCCTTAATTCATCGCCTGTCTTTAAGTTGTCAATGTCAAACCTGTCGCACTCTCCTATGCTTGGAAGGTCTTTAAAGCTGTTAACATGAATCAATACAGGCTTTTTGGCTTTTTCAACGCATTTGGACAAAGCATTAAGATAATCCTGCCTTGTTAATTTATTATTTTGGAAATTCCTGTATCTGAAATCCCTTTCCAAGCCTGTTTTAACTTTAGTTACAGTTCCAGGAAACTTGGTTTCAGCCTCAATTATCTTGAAATCCTTAATGCCAAATATGTTCTTTAAAACATCCGGAGAGTGAATAGTTCCGGACATCATTACAAAGACTTTATTCTTGTCCATCAGTTCTTTTAGTCTTTTTTCCAGGTTTATAGTAACCAAAGTCATCCAAAGATTATCTTTAATATCCTTGAAAAAGGAAACATAAGTCTCATTAAGAAAGCTTTCATAGATTTTGGCAATCTCAATCATTCTTGAAACATAGCTGTATTCTTCCAGCTCAACTAAATTTTCAAGCTCTTCATTCTTTAAAAAATACTTTAACAGCTTGATTATATCAGTATTCTTGATCAAATTAACTTCATTGTCTTCACGCCTTCTGACCTTTTCCATTCTTATTGTTCTTGCAAGAAAAGCATTTATCTCAGAAATCAATTCCCTTGAAGCTTCATCTGTTTTTAATTCATTTAGAGCCTTTTCCAGCCTGTCAAGATTTAATCTGTTTTCATTAGTCAGGCTGTCTAAAAACTCATCGCACTCATCTATTATTTCAAGTTCAGTGGCAGGCTTTCTGTTCATTGCATTTTCCAATTCATACTTCTTGCTGTTAAATATTATCACATCAGAATCTGCATAGCTGTCATACTGCTCATAATAAGAGCAGCCAGCCTCTCTTTTATAGATTTTAAACTCAACATTATTGACAGCCTTGTATTTTTTGGTTTTAACCCTGGCAAACTGGCCTATCTTGAAATCAGACGGAAATACAGGGCTCCAGTGGGGGCAGGCAGGAGCAACAGAAAACCTTCCTAAATCCTTGACATCCCCAACATCATCTTCATCATACAGAGGATTCATCTTAACATATTCTCTTAATTCATTGATGTTCTCCTCTTTAATCTCAATAGAGCAAGGCAGTTTTGTATTATCCGCTCTTAATCCTTTTTTAAAGATGCATTTGTGATTATTTCTTCCTGTAATTAGATTTATTTTAAGCTTCTCATTATTATCCTTTAAGATATTGTATTTATGCGTGTAATCTTCCTCATACTGTTTTTGCAGGCTTTTAATAGGAACTACAACAGATGTTCTTCCGACTTCCTTGGCTAAGTTCAGGGCAATTGCGCTTTTTCCAGTGCCGCAAACTCCTTTGATAAAAATCAGCTTATGGCCCTGTTTTATGGCTTCCATAACCTCTTTAACAATATCTTCTTGCGTCTTGCCATTAGAAAATACAAGAGGTTCCAGATTCTTTCCTTTTTCAGCTAAGCTCCATGCCATTTTAAATTTTCATACAAATCTATTTATAAATATTTATGCTGCGGAACATTTATAAGTAAGATACGCTTTACTTTTCCTACAAGGAGGGCAAAATGCAAGTTGAATTAACAAGAATATCAGAAAAAGGGCAGATTGTTATTCCAAGCTCTTTGAGAAAAGAATTGAAAATTAACAAGTCAGACCAGTTTATGGTATTTGGGGAAGGAAATACCGTTATTCTGAAAAAAGTGGAAAAAATGGCTATAAAAAAAACTTTTGATGAGATAGCAAAACCTTTGCAGAAAGCTGCTCAGCAAGCAGGCTTGACAAGAAGCGATCTGGAAAGAGCTATTAAAGAAGTAAGAAAAAAATGATTAAGCTTGTTTTGGACACAAATACTTTAATCTCTGGCTTCTTTTGGGAAGGCAATGAAGCAGAACTAATCAGAAAGATTGAAAATAATAAAGCTCAATTGTTTATTAGCAATGAGATTATTGATGAAGTGGAATCTGTAATTAAAAGACCTAAATTCAGGTTAGTCTTGGAAAAAACAAGCCAAACACCGGAACAAATAATATCAAAAATCATATCTCTATCGCATTTTGTTACAGGACCGAAAGTTAAAGATACAATAAAAGACGACCCTTCGGATGAAAAGTTTATATCATGCGCTGTTAATGCTAAAGCCGATTATATAATATCAGGCGATAATCATTTATTAAACATTAAAAATTATAATAGTATTAAAATTATAAGAACCTACGAAATTTTGGAATTAATTTAGAAAAATCATAGTTTGATGAACTCACCATTAGAAATTTATCGAACTAAACTTCCATTTCTTAACTTTGATTCTAGTTCTGGAACACTGCTAACAACAGGAAACCTTCTTTCATTAGGATTAAATCCCCATCCATAAGAAACTCCTATGAAATTGCA
>CAYRAU010000048.1:0-3040 GCA_964422525.1 Candidatus Woesearchaeota archaeon | reverse complement strand
TATACCCACTTAACTCTTAGAAAATGCGAGGCACAGCTCATGCAAGGGTCATAAGCTCTTATTAATTTTTCAGCTTCGTTTACAATAAAATCCTTTGACTTGTCAATATTTTCCTGCACAAGTTTTTTCAAATCGTCGCGCATGTTAATTTGATTCTGGGATGTAGGCACAATTATGTTTCCATCGGTTACAATCCCCTTGTCATCCATCTTAACCCTGTGATACAATGTGCCTCTTGGAGCTTCAACAACGCCAACACCCTCGCTAGCCCTGATTTCAAATTTAACAGGGGCTTCTTGCCTGAATTTTGTTTTTTCTAATATCTCAATTGAATGGTCAATGCTGTGCAATATTTCAATTGCTTGTGCAAGATTATTCCTGTAAATATTTATTGATGGAAACTCTTTAAGCTCTTTTCTGCAACTTTCCTGCGTTCTCTTGTGCAAAAGTTCTTTTCCAAGATTCAGCCTTGCTAAAGCCCCGACCATATACTCCTTGCCTTCAAATTCATAGGCAGATGATTCGGAATAGGGGATAACTATATGATTCAAATGGTCTAAATAATCTTTTTCCTCAATAATCTCTCCATTGCTTGTGTGTATCCTGCCTTCAATAAACCCGTATTCCTCTGCCTTTAATCCAACAAAATTCGTTTCTCTTTCTAATTTAAAATTGCATTTATAATAAATTTCAATAAGCTTTAATGCAGTTTCTCTTATACTTTCAAGAGACTTAATTAAGTCAGGAATCTGGCTGTTATCAGGGGTATGATTAAATCCTCCAATAATAGGAAATGGCGCATGCACAGACCTTCCTGCTGCAAAAATAGCTAGTTTGTTGCCAACTGCCTTAACATCAAATGCATCGTGAATGTAATTGTGATATTCTTCTCCAAAGTCCAAAACAGAATTTTTTCCCAAAACATCAGGAAGAGCAAGCAGATACAAATGCAGGGCATGGTCTCTTATCATCAGACCATACATTGATAATTTTCTAAGGAGTTTTGTCTGCTCACTTACTTTAACTTCCAATGCTTTTTCAATTGACTCTATTGAACATAAAAGATGAGCAATGCTACAAGTTCCGCATATTCTTGAAAGATGCTGCGGCAGCACCTCGATATGCTTTCCGTGCATGGCTTGCGTGAAAAACCTTTTATGCTCTGTAATGCTAAAATTGATATCCTCTACTTTCTTGTCTTTTATTTTTATAACTAAATCTGCATGCCCTTCTATTTTTGAAAGGCTGTCAAGAGTTATGTCTCCTTTATGCATTTTTCACCCCAAATTCAACTAATTGTTTATTTAATATATTCAAAAAAGTATTTGTATCCATTGGGCATCCTGGCACAGACTCATCCACTTTCACAAGCTCATGCAACGCGTAAACTTTCTCGGCATAATGAAATCTTGAAATTATGAATTCAATCTCTTTTCTCTGCGCTTCTGTAAAATCCATTCTCTGTGCAGATGGCTTGCCAACAACAGCACATGAACCAATTGCAACCAGCTTTTTGCAGTTTTTTCTAATTTCCCTCAATTTCTTGATGTCTTCTGGTGCACATATAGCTCCTTCAACAAAGGCTACATCCAATCCTTTTGGCTTGCCATTTTTTTTCAAGAGGCGAAAATTCTTAAAATCGATAAGCCTAAACCATTCTTCATAATGCTCGTTCATGAGCTCTGTAAACATAATTGTAGAATCTTCTGAGCATGTAAAAGTAAACCATCCCACTTTAAGCTTCTTGACTTCTTTTATTTTCTTTGTCATTTTTTTAATACGCCTCTCTTTTTATTGAATCTTCATTAACACCAAGCTCGTTAAGAATTTTCTCCATTTCCTCAACAAATGGCGGTGGGCCAACAATATAAAAATCAGTGTCTTTTATTTTGTTAACATTGCTTTCTATCAGTTCTTTGTCTATTCTCCCTGTCCTGCCTTTCCATTGCTGCTGGGTTAATGTAAATATATGCTTTATATTTTTATTTTTCTTACTAATCTCTTCAATTTCCTTTTTCCATAATATCTCATCCCCTGTTTTGCTTGAATAAATCAAGCTAACATTTACTTTTATCTTGTTTTTGCCAATATATCTGAGAATGCTCATCAAAGGAGATATCCCAGAGCCGCCAGTAAGAAAAACCAAATTCTTCTTTGTTTTTTTCTCATTGAAAATAAACTTGCCCATTGGCCCTGTTACCTTGAGCTTGTCTCCAATCTTTAGGCAATTAGTAGTATAAACAGATACGAATCCGTTTGGAACAGCCTTGCATGTAAATTCAATATACTTTCTTTCGTTAGGGGATGAAGAGATAGAAAAGCTTCGCTTCTGTATTTTTAATGCACTATTCAAAACTTTAAAGCCATTTCTTTCTTCAAGTTTAATTTCTGCTTGCACATACTGCCCCGGAATAAAGTTAAACTCCTTGCCATTTAAGCCCAGTCTTATACAAGTGGCAGTTGGTGACAGTTTCTTTTTTTCAATAACATCTAGTTCGTAATTATACATGTTTAAATAAAAAAAGAGAGATTATTAAATTTATCTAAAATTGGTCTGATGATTGGTCTTTCAATAAGCGCCACAAACATAAACCAGAACAAACTTAAAGATATTCCTGCTATAACATCGCTGAACCAATGGACATGAAGTATTATTCTGCTGATTCCAACAGATATGAAAAAAGCAGAGGCTGCAGTTATCAATATATATCGTGCTCTTTTGTTTTTAAAATCATCTTTAAATGAGTAAATAAGCAGAGAAACAAAGATTATTGCCATCGTTGCATGCCCGCTTGGGAAACTAAAGCTTGTTTCTATTAAATTCTCAGGCCTTGTACGATGGACAAGATCCTTGATTACTACCTCTAATACTAATGCTCCTAGAATTGCTACTGTTGAAAGTATAGCATAACGCCATCTTTTTCTTAAGAGCAATATAGTAAGAGCAAATAGGAAAAGTAAGGCAATCATAATAGTACTTCCGAAAGCTGTAATAAACAACGCAACATTATTTATCCAAGGAGAATAAATAATTTCATTA
>CAYRAU010000047.1:0-3092 GCA_964422525.1 Candidatus Woesearchaeota archaeon | reverse complement strand
TACAATAAACTACTCTCAGCAGGAAAGCCTACAAAGAAATATAAAATTGTAGCTCAATTTAGCACAAAAAAAGCACAAGAAAAGATAAAGTCTGCTGGAGGAGAAATTGTCTCTTAAAGGTATTCTTTCTAATCTCCCTGAAATAAAGGGGCCGGAAGAAAAACATCTTCCATTCAAAACAAAACTTAAGTGGACTTTAATAACTCTTGTTCTATTCTTTATATTATCTGTCTTGCCTCTTGAAGGATTGGGCGAAAACGCACTACAAAATTTTGAATTTTTATCAGTATTATTGGGAGCAAGCTTTGGTTCGTTAATATCATTGGGTATTGGTCCTATTGTAACAGCATCAATTGTCTTGCAGCTATTAAAAGGGTCTGGAATTCTAACTTTAGATACAACAACACACGAAGGCAGAGTTTTCTTCCAAGGATTACAAAAAGCACTGGCATTTTTCTTTATAATATTTGAAGCTTCAATATTTGTTTTCATGGGAGGTCTTTCTCCATCATTAGCTTTAGATCCTGTGGCTTTTAGAAATGCTGAATTTTTATTAGTCGCTCAATTAACTTTAGGTGGATTAATTGTATTATATATGGACGAAGTAATAAACAAATGGGGCTTCGGTTCAGGAATCTCGCTATTCATCGCAGCAGGTGTTTCATCTGAAATATTTGTTAGAGCATTCTCCCCATTAACTCAAGCAGGTATATTTGCATTCGGAACAGGCCAGGCTCCAATAGGACAGTTATGGGTCTTAATCCGCTCCTTTATATCCGGAAATGTACAAGGAGCTGCAATCGCATTCTTTTCAATATTCTTCACAATAGTGGTATTTGCAATAGCAGTTTACGCTCAGGCAATGAAAGTAGAAATCCCCTTGTCTTTTGGAAGAGTTCGCGGACACGGAATTAGATGGCCTTTAAGTTTTATTTACACTTCAAATATTCCAGTAATTTTAGTAGCAGCCTTATTAGCTAACTTGCAGTTATGGGGAAGACTAATGCAGGGCTGGACAGAAAGTTCAACTGGTTTCTTTTCATGGGTCTCATTGCATATCTTTGGCCACTTCCAGGGAAATCTTCCCATTTCAGGATTAGCGAAATGGATATATGCTCCTAATATGCTGACTGAAGTATTCGCAGCATTTAACAGCGGATTTTTCAACTGGCAGGTATTTTTGCAGGCATTTTCTTACACTTCATTTATGATAATCGGAGCTGTAATCTTCTCAATTTTCTGGGTGCAGACAGCAGGAATGGACGCCAGGTCACAGGCAAAGCAGATTATGGCTTCTGGACTGCAAATTCCAGGATTCAGAAGAGATGAAAGAGTTTTAGAAAGAATTTTAAACCGCTACATCTCACCATTAACAGTAATGGGAGCAATATCTGTTGGTTTCTTGGCTGCTTTCGCAGACTTGCTTGGAGCCTTGACATCCGGAACAGGGATTTTGTTAACAGTTATGATAATTTATAGATTATATGAACAAATAGCTCAGGAGCACATGATGGACATGTACCCTGGCTTAAGGAAGATGATGGCATAAAATGGTATTTGATAGTTTTTTCAACGCAATTTTTGGATCTTTAATTAATTGGAATCCTTTAACCGCTTTAATTGTAATCTCGTTCATTCTAACATTATTAATTACAATTGCTTACAAATATTTGACAGATCAAGAAGTTATGAAGTCTTTAAAATTAGAATTAAAACAGCTTCAAAAAGAAATAAAGGAATCCAGAAACGATACTGCAAGAATGATGGAATTAAACAAAAGATCCATGGAAAAAAACATGCAGTATATGCTAAAAAGCTTCAAGCCAACCTTAATCACATTAATCCCAATAATTATAATTTTTAATTGGATTAGAAACGCTTATAATGGTTTGGAATTAAATTTTTTAGGTATAAACAGTTGGATATGGATTTACATAATCTTTTCAATTGTGTTTAGTATAGTATTAAGAAAACTAATGAGGGTACATTAAAATGCCAGCACCAAGATACAGATCAAGAACATTAAGAAGAGTAAAAGTTAAGACCGCTTCAAGAGTCTTGACGCATTATAGAAAAAGAAAGCCTTCAAAATCAAAATGCCCTGATTGCGGAAAAGATTTAAAAGGTGTAGTAAGAGTTAGAGCTACAAAACTCAAAGCAATAGCAAAAAGCAAAAAGGTTCCTTCAAGACCATTTGCAAATCTATGCTCAAGTTGTGCAAGAAAGAAGCTAAAAGAAAAGGCTAGGAGTATGGTATGGTAGAAATTGGACAAATAGCTATTAAAATCGCAGGTCGCGATGGCGGAAAATTTTGTGTTGTAGTAGATAAAATTGATGACACTTATGTTTTAGTAGATGGCAATGTAAGAAGAAAAAAATGCAACTTAAAGCATTTGGAATTTTTAGACAAAACAATAAAAATAAAGAAAAACGCTTCTTCAGAAGAAGTCAAAAAAGAGTTGGAAAAACTAGGCATTCATTTGGATAAAAAAGGAGCTAAAAAAGATAAAAAACCTAAATCTACTAAAGTAAGAAAAACAAAACCTTCTGAATCTAAAAAGCCAAAAAAAGAGAACAAAAAATAAAATGCGTATATTAAAAATTTCTTTCCAAAATAATCCTAATGTCGGTTTATTTGGCTTTGCTACAGATTCTTATTGTTTATTGCCAAAAAATCTTAAGGACTCTCTTGTTAAGGAAATAAAAGAAGCGTTGAACGTCCCTGTTTACGCAATTAATGTTTACAACACTCACTTAATCGGCTTATTTTGTGTAGGCAATGAATCTACTATCTTTGTCCCAAGTGTATTATGGGATCATGAAATAAAAGAATTAAAGAAAATAAAAGATGTTAATTTAGTTGTTTTAGATACTCGGCACACCGCATTAGGAAATAATATTGCGATTTACAAAGATAAATGTTTAGTAAGTCCAAATCTTGAGAAGAGTATAATTGAAAAATTAAAAGAGCTCGGGTTTAAAGTTAAAGTTTTAGAGATAGCAGAAAACTCAACCATAGGTGCTTGCATTGCAATTACAAACAAAGGATTCTTGTTGCACAGAGATGCAGAAAATTTAGAAGAGATTGAAAA
>CAYRAU010000046.1:0-3119 GCA_964422525.1 Candidatus Woesearchaeota archaeon | reverse complement strand
TGTTGTTTTGGAAGCTGGCTCAGGCTCGGGAATGCTTACAATTTATCTTGCAAGAGCAGCAAAGAAAGTTTACAGCTATGAATTAAAGGAAGATTTTCACAAGCTTGCAAAGAAGAACTTGGAAACTTTGAAAATTAAAAATGCTGTATTAAAGAACAAAGACATATTCGAAGGAATAGATGAGAAGAACCTGGATGCAATAATTCTTGACATGCTGGAGCCTTGGAGAGCTGTTGAAAACTGCAAGAAGGCATTGAAAGAATCCGGATATTTAGTTGTTTACGTTACTAATATCAATCAATTAACCATGCTGATGCAGAACAAAAGCAAGCTTTATGTTGAAAAGATTGTTGAGTTATTGGAGAGGACCTGGATATTTGACAAGCAAAGGACAAGACCCAACAGCAATATTATTGGACATACTGGCTTCCTTGTTTTCTTGAGAAAGTAGTTTTGAATAATTTTTTAGTATTTCTGTAACTTTCTATCATGCCTTCTTTTCCTTCAATTCCAATGAATAACGGAAGCGTCTTATAAATCCCGATTCCAGGCGTTGCTTTTTTGTAAACTAATGAAGCTATTAGTCTTGGGATTGCATAAACAACAGCATAGCCCGCAAGCCACATTTCTCTTGCATGCTTGTCTACAAAATCAGCGCTTTCATTCATGTCAAAATACCTTAAGCATGAGGATATTGCATAAGAAGCAACTGGGGCTATTAATGCGCCTTCTACTTTGTAGACTCTAGGAACATGAAGCAAGGCTCCAACAACTACGTTTCCCAAGGATAAGCGCCCTTTTTTGAGGTTGATTGCTTTTTCTATTTGATACTGCCTTGTAGGTCTTTGATCTCCCAATCCCAAAGAAACAAAGCCATAACAAGAAGTCCATTTTGCGGCATAATGCAAGTAATCAAGTGAATTGCCATTATCGGGGATTTTTCTGTCTTTCATCCAGTGCATTGACTTTCTTACAGGCTTCTCAAAAGTCCTGTACATCCAGGCTCTAAACCCTTTCTTGCCATTGCCGTTAAAGTTCTGGTCCATAATTGTGTCTATGCTTAATGATTCATCAATTCCAGAGCTTGCAATTTCTTCCAGACCCATAAAATAGCATAATCAAAAGATTTAAAAAGAACACTTTATTTATACCAGATAGATAAAGTGCTTATTCTCTAACTATCTGGCAATATAAAGTAAATTTAGGAGTATATAAAACTTATGAAAATGGAAAAGATAGAGAAACTAGTGCCAGACACTAGCATAATTATAGAAGGCTTGTTAAGCCAAAAACTGGAAAAAAAAGAGCTTAAGGTAGATGAATTAATAGTCCATGAGGCTATTCTAGCTGAGCTTGAGCATCAGGCTAATGTTGGAAGAACAACAGGCAATATAGGCTTGGAAGAGCTTAAAAAACTAAAGGAATTGTCTGGAAAATTAAATTTTAAGATTTCTTATTCAGGAAGAAGGCCAAATGCCATGGAAATAAAGCATGCTTCTTCTGGAGAGATAGATGCCATGATTAGAGAGCTTGCCTACAATGAGGATGCAACTTTGCTGACAGGCGACAAGGTACAGAGCAAGGTTGGGGAAGCTAAGGGCATGAATGTCATTTATGTGGAGCCTGTTATCAAGCACAAGAAATTAAGATTGGACAAGTTCTTTGACAAAGAAACTATGTCTGTTCATTTAAGGGAAAACTTAAGAGCAATAGCAAAGAGGGGAAAGCCTGGAAACTGGGAATTTGTTTACGTTACTAAAGATGTCTTGAGCCAGCCAGAGGTTTATGAAATGGCTAAGGAAATCATAGAAGAGACAAAAATAAGCAGAGACGGCTTCATAGAAGTTGAGAGAAAAGGCTCAACAATAATCCAATTGGGAAACAACAGAATTGTAATTACAAGACCTCCATTGTCAGACGGATGGGAAATAACAGCTGTAAGGCCTGTTGCTAAATTAAACATTGAAGATTATAAATTAAGCCAGAAGCTTAATGACAGGATTGAAAAAACATCTGAAGGAATTTTAGTTGCAGGCGCGCCCGGAATGGGCAAGACCACATTTGCGACAGCTTTGGCTGAATTCTATGCAAATAAAAACAAGATAGTAAAGACAATTGAAGCTCCAAGAGACTTGCAGCTAGGGGATAATATAACTCAGTATGCAATAAGCCACGGCTCAAGCCAGGAGATTCATGATATTTTGCTTTTGTCAAGGCCAGATTACACAATATTTGATGAGATGAGAAATACAGAAGACTTTAGATTATTTACTGATTTAAGATTGTCTGGAATAGGATTAGTTGGGGTTTTGCACAGCACAAATCCAATAGATGCTATTCAAAGATTTTTAGGCAGGACTGAACTCGGAGTTATTCCGCAAGTTGTTGATACTGTAGTTTTCATTAAAGAAGGCAGAGTATTCAAGGTTTTAAGCCTGGCAATGACTGTCAAGGTTCCTTCTGGCATGATAGAAGAGGATTTGGCAAGACCTGTTGTTGAGGTAAGAGATTTTGAGACAAATAACCTGGAGTTTGAAATCTATAGCTATGGCGAAGAAACTATTGTAGTTCCTGTAAGCCAGGCAAGATCAAAAACTTCCGGAAGCAGGGAGCTGGCAGCAAAGCAGATTGAAAAAGAATTAAAATATATAGCAAGCGCTGTAAAAGCAGAGGTAGTTTCTGACAACAAGGCCATTATCTATGTTCCAGAAGATGACATTGCAAGAATAATTGGCAAGCAGGGAAAGAACATTGAGAAATTGGAACAGGATTTGGGAATCAAGCTTGATGTAAGGCCAATAAGGGAAAGAGAAAGCATCAAGGAGATAAAATCAAAGGTTGAGGAAAACAAGAAGTTTATTGAGTTCTATGTTGAGAAAAACCTTATTGGGGAGAGAATTGATTTTTACTTAGAAGATGCTTTTTTGTTCACCGGCATTGTCGGAAAGTCAGGAAGCGTTAACGTTAACAAGAAAAGCAATTTAGGGTTGACTTTAATCAGGGCTTTGGACACCGGAGCTAAAATAAGCCTAAGGATTTAGCTGCCAGCTTATGCATTTTCCCAGGCTTCATCCTTTTTATTGTCTCATAGCTCTTTCATTTTCTTCTCCTTAATATAT
>CAYRAU010000045.1:0-3281 GCA_964422525.1 Candidatus Woesearchaeota archaeon | reverse complement strand
AGAAATTTTTGATTCCGCAGACTATTGGAAGAATCAAGGAATATTTGGATAAGCTAAATTAGAAACATTTAAATATCTAAGACTATCGCGGTAAATATGGGAAGAACACAACTCGTTGGAAGTCCTGCATATTATATGAATCCTGAAGTTCTTAAGAAAAGAGCAGAAGAAGGATTTACACATATTAATTTTGGCGGAGGCGAGTGGGTAGAAGATTTTAGAATAGTCAGATTATTTGTATTTTATCATCCTGATGGCAGAATTGCTACATATGAGCATCCAAAAGGGATGACTCATGACGGGTATACAATGCGGGGCAAACCATTTGAAAAAATTTATACGAAAAAGGAATTTGAAGATTATACGAAAAGATTTAAGATAAGATTACGTCCTGAAGTAGATAGAATAGAAAAGATTCTTGAAGCAGAAAGAGATTTTAAATAAGACTGAAGCATAAGACTTAAAAACCCATGATTTTTTATAAAATCACTACTTCTTTAATTAAAGGAAGCAGCAGGGCATAAGCCAAATGATATTTATTGTAAAAGTAACGACGAACAAAGAAGACAAGGTAATTGAAATGATTAGCGAGAGAGTTATTAAAAAAAATCTAAATGTTTTTTCTGTCATCAGGCCGCATGGTATGAAAGGATATATTATACTTGAAGCTATTGACAAAGATTCTGCTGAAGAGTGCGCATTCAATTTGCCTTATGTAAAGGGCATTATCAGGAAGACAGTTGATTATGAAGAAATAAAAAACATGCTTGAGCCTAAAATAGAAGACTTTAATATAGAAGAGGGTGACATTGTTGAGATGATTGGACAGACATTCAAGGGAGAAAAGGCAAAAGTCACAAGAGTTGACAAGGCAAAGGGCGAGGTTGTTGTATCTTTGCTTGGAGCATCTGTGCCTATTCCTGTAACAGTTAAGATTGATAACGTCAAAGTTGTAAGACGCGAGAAAGACCAGGACGAGGAGGAATTAGATGAAAGTTAAGCTTATTGTTGACGGCGGAAAAATGCAGCCAGGTCCTGTAGTTGCACAGCAGCTTGGACCATTGGGCATAAATCTTGGAAAAGTAATAACTGATGTCAATGATGCTACAAAGGGCTTTAGCGGAATGAAAGTGCCTGTTGAAATTGATGTCAATACAAAAACAAAAGCTATTAAGATAAATGTTTTCTCGCCGCCTGTTGCAGAATTGATAAAAAAAGAAGTGAGCATAGAAAAAGGATCTGGGCAGCCTAACACATTCAAAGTTGGAAATATTGCTTTTGAAAGATTAATCTGGATTGCAAAAACAAAGACTGATGACTTATTAGCTAAAAATTTAAAGTCTGCTGTGAAATTAATTGTAGGGAGCTGTGTTTCCCTTGGAGTTCTTGTTGATAATAAAGAAGCAAAAGAAATTGAAAAAGATATTGACGCAGGAAAATATGACAAAGAAATTTCAAATGAAATCAGCGAAGTATCTGCTGAAAAGAAATCTGAATTAGACAAGTTCTTTGCTGATAGAAAGGCTAGACAAGAGAGAGACATAAAGGCAGCTGAAGAGGCGAAAGCTGCTGCTGAAGCGGCTGCAGTGGCTGCCAAGGCTGCTGAAGGCGCTGCGCCTGCTGCTGGAGCAAAGGTTGAAGCTGCTGCTGAAGCTGGAAAGAAACCTGCAGCAGCTGGAAAGAAGGAAGAAGTGAAGAAAGAAGAAGCCAAGAAGCCAGAAGCAAAAAAAGCAGAAGCTAAGAAAAAATAATTGAGACGAGAGGAAAGATTAAATAGAGCGAATTTCTGAAATTGTGATGATGGGGCTGTAGTCTAGCCTGGTAGGATTACAGGTTTGGGACCTGTCGGCCCCGGTTCAAATCCGGGCAGCCCCATGTCAAGATTTAAAAACACTATTTACTGGAGAAATCAATGGGAGCAAAAACCAAGAAGATAAAACATTTTGGAAAATTCGGCACAGGGTATGGTGTCAGAGTTAGGAAGGAATATAACAAAATAGAAGAGCTGCAGAGAAAGAGGCAAGTATCTCCATTTTTTGAAAGAGGCAAGGCAAAGAGAATAGCTGCAGGAATATGGAAATGCATGAAAACAGGCAAAATATTCGCAGGTCCTGCTTATTATTTGGAAACTAAATAAGACCAAACATTTAAAAATCAATTATTCTGTAATTTCATATGGCTCAATATAAATGCTTTTCATGCGGGAAACAAATAACAAGCAAGGCTTTGGAGAAAAGATTTGTCTGCCCTCATTGCGGCTCTAAAATATTTTACAAGCCGAGAATGCAAATAGTTAAATTGAAGGCAGTTTAGCATGGATATTTCTAAGGAAGCAAGCAAAGCAATTGAAGAAAGCAGGATTCTTGAGCATCATCTGACAGAATTTCTTGTTCAAAAGCAAAACATTCAAGTTGAATTGCAGGAAGTTTTAGGCGCACTTGATGAGCTGAAAAAAAATAATGATGATGTTTATAAAATTCTTTCAGGAGTAATGATTAAATCTGACAAGGAAAAATTATCAAAAGAATTAGAAGAAAAAAAGAAATTGCTCCAGATGAGAATAAGCGCGATAGAAAAACAAGAAGATATGCTTGAGAAAAAGATAAGCGAGACTAGAATAAAGATAAAAGAAGTGATGGAAAAGAAAAAATAATTGCTGAATGGAAATATCAATAGAACTATAGTAATATTTATAAACTAGATAAAATACAGGTTCAGATGGCGTTTAATTTTGGCAAGTTGTTCGGAAAAGGTGAATCTCAAGAAGAGTATGTTGAAATTGACCTTGATGCTGCAGAGCAGAAAGAAAATCAAGTTTTAGTCAAGCCATTTGTTCTTAGACATTTTGATGATGTAAATGAAGTGTTGAATTCTTTGAGAGAGGGCTATACAATTGCAGTTATTGACATCAAGCCTTTGAAATCAAAGGATGTAATTGAATTAAAGAGATCTGTTTCAAAAATAAAAAAGACAATTGAAGCATTGGAAGGCTCTATTGCCGGCTTTGGAGACAATATAATTATAGCAACACCTTCTTTTGCAAAGATACATAGAGCTCCGCAAGCTCCATTAGAGAAAAAGAGAATGGATTTTATTAGTGACTGAGTGTTTAACATAGCCTTTATAAGTTTTAATTTTCTAAATAAAGAATGAGAAGAGGACAGTTTTATCTTGTTGCCACATTGGCTATTATAGTTGTCATGGTTGGATTGACGCAGATTTATACGCGTGCAAGCGCGCCTGCAGTAGACAAGACAATTGACAATCTGGCAGAGGAAATT
>CAYRAU010000044.1:0-3331 GCA_964422525.1 Candidatus Woesearchaeota archaeon | reverse complement strand
TGCAAAACATAGAGCAAGAATTCAATAAAAACAATTTTAATTAAAGCTAATGCCTAAAACTTTAGATATAAAATATTCTATATCTTTTATTCTCTCTTTGTTTAAAGAAACCTGTAATCCGTAGTTAGAAGGCTTTGTTAAAATAAACTGTTCCTTAATCAGCTCTTTTGCTGCTTTTTCTATATTTTTTCCCAGATGGGAAGGAAATCCTTTTTTTAATGTATCATAATGCGTGTGGACATTGCCAATAACTTTCTTTCTTCTTAGATGATAAAGCATAGTCGCTTTTATTTTGTCCGATTCATCAAAGTTCATATTAGCTTATTCCAAATTCCGAAGTTTTTAAATATTTCTATTTTTGTTTTATAAAAACTAATTCCGAAACATTTATATAATAGAGATGTTCATATTAGCTTAATTATTAAGCTATACAATAAGTTAAATGATGTGAAATGATATGAAAAACGAAACTATATTTATTGAAGTCTTTGGCAATAACCCAATAATAAAAGTATTAGATTTTTTAATAACATTTCAGCTATTTGATTATCCTTTAACAGAAATTGCTAAAAATTCTGGCGTGAGCTATTCAACATTGCAAACATTTTGGAATAACTTAGTAAAAAATAACATAGTGATAAAAACCCGGAGGGTTGGCAAATCCGATTTGTACAAGCTTAATGTTAATAATCCAGCCATAAAACAATTAATAAAGCTTGATTGGAATTTAGTTAAAGGTTCTGAAGAAAGTATTGCAGTATCTAATTAATTCAAGGTATTGTCTTATATTTTGTGTTTACCAAGCTCCATTCCAGGAAAAGCAAAACCAGAGCTATAACAATCAATAAAATAGAGATATTGTTTCTTATTTTCTTTTCGTCAATATCCAATATACTCTGATAAGCCTCTTTCAAGGCTTCTTGCGAATCTGCCTTGTAATATTTTCCTTCAGTAGCATTTGATATTGTCATTAAAGTATCTTCGTCCAATAAAGATGTTAAAGCCCCGCCAATATTAAATTGGCCTCCTTGGTCTGTGCCTATGCCGATTGTGCTTACAGCAACTCCATTGGAATTTGCATAGTTAACAGCCTGAACCAAAGGGGTTCCTATATTGCCTCTTCCATCAGTCAAAATAATTACAGTTCTAGGATTATCAGACTCCAATAATAAGTTTGTAGAAGTTATAATTGCGCTGCTTAAGTCAGTTCCGCCGTAGATGCTTATGTTAATATTGTCAATTGTTATTCCCAAATCAATTAAGTCATTAGTCAAACCTTTTTCCACAAAGCTGACTCCTGAAAATGTTATCAGGCCTATATTTGCGCTGTCTATGTCTGATAAAATAGCTTTTGTTTCGGTCTTTACAGCTTCTAACCTGTTTGGCTGAAAATCATTTGCAGCCATGCTAGAGCTCGTATCTATGGCAAGCACAAAATCAAAATCAGTTGTCTGCCCTGTGTAAATAACAGTTGTTCCTGCAGCAGCTAATATTACGCACAAAACAACAAAAAGCCTCATGACTAATAAAGAATTGTTGCTTGTTACAATTTCCCCCCCAGTAACTCTTGCAATAGCCTCAAAGTTAGCAAACTTCAAAGCCTTCCTCTTGCTTTTGCCTATTGTAACATAATGCACTAAAATCAATAAAGGAATTCCAAATAGGAACCAAAGATAAATTGGATGCTCAAATGCCAAGCTAACCATTTTTAATGCCTTCTTCCGCCAAGACTTTTAAAAAAAGTCATAAGCGGCTTTGCAAAATCCTTGCCAGTATCCAGATTTAAAAAAGCTGAGTTATTCCTGACAAATATTTCCTGAATCTTTTTTTCCTGGTCTCTGACTTCTGCCTGATAAGCGTATTTCAGCAAATCGCTGTCAACTGTTAACTGTTCTCCAGAATAAGGGTCTTCAACAACAACCTGCTGGCCGCCCATATCTGGAAGCTCTCTGTCTCTTGGGTCTCTTACCATGACGCCTATAACCTTAAATCTTTGGGCAAGATACTCAAATTTCTTAACCCAAGTCGGCTTTAATCCAATAAAGTCTGAAACAATAATTAGTATAGAATCTTTCTTCACTTTATTTAAGATATAGGTAGCAACATTATCAAAATCAAACTGGCCGCCGTAAAAATTAGGATTAACCAGTGTTTTTGACAGTGTGTAATACTGATGCAAGCCCCTTTCTATTGGAAACTCTTTTATTATTTTGTCATTAAACAAAGCAAATCCTATATTGTCTCCTGATTCTATGACTGCATGCGCAAGAGAAGCTATCAGCTCTGCAGCATATTCATTTTTTAGTTTTTGCTGGCTGCCAAATAGCATACTGTCGCTGACATCAAATAATATAAAAACATCCAAGTTTCTCTCTTCAACATATTCTTTAATCAAGATTTTATCTGACCTTAGGCTTGCTTTCCAGTCAATAAGCATAGCATCATCCTCCTGATTATAAGGCCTGTAATCAGCAAACTCCAGACCCTTGCCCCTGAATCCTGATTTGTAACTGCCAATAAACTTTCCAGTGCCCATAATGCCTTTGCTCTTAATCTGAAGTTTTTTAAGAGCTGGTATCAAATCTATCTTTAGCTTTTTTATTGCCATTATGGTGTTGGAACTCTTTCCAGAATCTCTTTTACAATAGTATCTTTATCTATGTTTTCAGCTTGTCCTTCGTAATTCAACAATAGCCTGTGCCTTAATACATCATAAGCAACATCCTTTACATGCTGTGGTTTTACATAATCGCTTCCTTTCAGCAAAGCCTGAGTCTTGGCTGAAATAAATAATCCTATGCTGGCTCTTGGAGAGCTTCCATACTGCAGATATTTGCCAGCATGAACTTTGTATTTATCAGGATTTCTCGTGGCATCAATTATATCCACAATATATTTACTAATATGATTATCAATGTGAATATCTTTTGCCAGGTTCTGCAACTCAAGTATCTTTTTTGGATTCCATATCGGCTTTAGCTTGAAGTCATTAAAATGCTTCAATGTCATGTTTTGCTCTAAAATCAATTCTTCTTCAGCCAATGTCGGATAATCCGTTTTTAATTTAAAAAGGAATCTATCAACTTGGGCTTCAGGCAACTCATATACTCCTGATTGCTCTATTGGATTTTGAGTAGCCATGACAAAAAAAGGCTTGTCCAGTGGATAAGTTGTTCTGCCAATAGTTACTTGCTTTTCCTGCATTGCTTCCAATAAAGCTGATTGTGTTTTTGGCGTGGCTCTATTAATTTCATCAGCCATCACAAAATTGGCAAATACAGGGCCTTTTAAAATAGTAAATCCTCTGCTTTTGTCATAAGTTGTAATTCCA
>CAYRAU010000043.1:0-3342 GCA_964422525.1 Candidatus Woesearchaeota archaeon | reverse complement strand
TAAGTAGTTTTTGGCATTTCGCATCCAGCCAGACTAAGTCCTGCTAACATTAATGGTCCAACTGTTTTTGCTAATGTGTTCATTTTTACTGCTCGCCTCCATTTACTTCTGCTTCCAATTTTGATTGCTTTTCTGCTTTATTTCTTTTATAAGCTCTATAAACGGTATACATAGGAGCAATTATACTAGCAGCCCCCACACCAACAATTCCTGCATGTATGGGGTCGCATATCCAATTTAGAAAATCTTTATATTCTTCCATCTTATTCATTGCCTCCCTTCATTGCCTTTTCAAACAAAGATGTGAAAGCATCTGCGAAGAACTCTGAGTTGAGCCATATCGCGATGTCCTCTTCATTATTTTCATTGTTCTTTAGCAAGTAGAAAAGAATCTCTTTTCTGTCAACTATGAAGAACTTTGTGTCTATGTCTATCTTGTTTATCTTTACCTTAAGAATTTCTGATATTTTCCTTATCAAAGCATCGTCTCCAGATAATGCAATCTTTATCTTTATGTTTGCTTTCTTCAATGTGTCAAAAGTCTGAGAAAACAATTTCATCTTTGACTTCATTTCCTCTGCGTTAAGGCAGATTATTACTTCTTTTGTTGCGTTCTGTAAAATCTCACGCAAATGATTTGTAATATGGCTTTTTCCTTTAAGTGCAAGTGACAAGTCTTCTCTCTTTATCGGGTCTGTTCCGCCCTTGTAAAGCTGCTCGAGCTGTTCATATTCATTTGTGCCTGTAACTTTTGATAATGTTACTAGTCTTTCCTCTGCATCGCTTCTTACATTGTTCTTTAATTTTTCAAGAATCAATTTTGGCTTTACACCAATGTACTTTACAGGCTTACCAAGCTTAACAATTGCGAAGCCTTTCTTCTCAAGGCTTTCAAGAACGTCATACGTCCTAGATCTTGGAACTCTGGATATCTCTGCAACTTCTCCTGCTGAAGCAATACCCTTCCCAAGCAAAGCCAGCCATACTTTTGTTTCATATATGTTAAGGTCAAAGTAATCCTTAATCTTGCTGACGAGTTCTGTTTTTACGAGCATTTTATTGTGTCTCTTCTCCCTTTTTAATATCTTCATAAAATTTGTAAAGCGTGTGTTCTAAAAGCGTACCAGCTCTCTCCATTTTTGGGAGTATAAACCACACAGTACAGTTGCCCTTATAGCCCACAGTTTTTGTCTTTTCAAAAAACAATAATTTTTCTATTAATGAAGGAGTTTGACGAATAGTCATAATGTAATAAAAATCATTAATTTCATCTTTTCTATGGGATATCATTTCGTATTTCATTTTATTGTGTCTCCTTTACCCCAAAAGAATATCGATCAGTATTTTGAAGACCACAAGCATCAACGAAAAATCTGCCCTCAAAATTAACTGCACCCAAGTCAGCAATTCTTGGTATTGACGATTCAGAATCTAAAACTCTAAAAAATAGATGTTTACTATAATGTTCAGAAGCTTTTGCCAATTTTTCGGCTTTTTCTTCTCCTCCAGCAAAAGCAATAGCAGCGGTGTTTCGTGACAATTCTAAATGACTTTGAAGACCGGTTTTATAATTGTAAGGCGTGAACCTTGTTCTACCATCATCGGAGAAAACAACTCCTTTTTCCTCATGTTTTCCAAGCTTTCTTTCAAGTGTTTTGAAAGAAGGTTTTTCTACCCCAATAAATTTTATAAGATTGGGCGTATCCTCAACAAACATCCCTTCTGAGAAATAATAGGTAGCAGTATCTCCAGAAGCCCACTCTCTTCTCCAGGTATTTGCAATTTCTTTTGCAATCTCATGATCCTGATTTTCTAAAGAGGCATAAACTAATTCAACAAGTTCAGGCATTGTTGACATATTGAATGTTTCTGACCCATAATTAGCAAGCCTTAAGTCAAAAAAATTACTTGCCTTGACCAGTTGAGAATTAAATATCAATTTAGAATCATCTAAGATTATCAGATTTCCTTTTTCTCTGAAACTTGGCTTTCCTTTTTCCATATTCCCCCCACAAACTTCTCCTTTATAAATCTTACGTTTTAGTTGTTCTTTAAAAGTAGTTACATAATAGAGTAGACAATAGAAAGAGAGTTATCTTTTTTTATTAAGCCGTTTCTCTTTTCTTTCTTTTTGTTTTTCAAATCTTTCAATTTCGCCTTTCCAGTATCCCTCTAAATAATCCTTTTTTCCTTGATATTCAAGGATTTTTCTTTGATGTTCTTTTATTCTCTCCTCAAAACTCTTAATGGCTTTTATTAATTTCTTCTTTTTAACCATTTTTCATGCTCTTTTAGTTTTTTTAAAATATAATTCAGCAATTTTTCAGCTTCAAGGATGGGAAGCGTTTCCTTTGTTTTTTCATCGTTTTTTACCCTTAAATATCCTTCATAAGCCTCCAAAGAGCCGGCAATTTTTCTTGTAATGTTTAGAAATTCTCTATTGCTCCATATCTTTTTTTTAATTAAACAATCTAAGATATAAGAACTCCTTAATCTTAATATTAATGAATAAGCTATAGAATCATCACAATTTGAAGAAATTTGTTTATCCAATTCTATGGCAGCTTTATTAACTTTTAGGATAGATTTGCCCGTTTCAATATAAAATCTTAAATTTTTCTTTGATAATTTTACCTGTTTTTTATAATCTTCAATTAAATTTTTTCCCATTATTGGCTTTGCCTCTATTAGCATTGGAATTATAGGCAAAGCGTCATTTTCCAGAGCATTATTGACATCATCTTTTTTTATTAAAAGAATATCATATTTGCCTTTTTTTATTCTATTTGATAATTCATCTGTGATAACCAAAACGTCCACATCACTTTTATTTGTCTGCTCATCTCTGGCATAGCTCCCTGTCAAATAAATGCCCATGATATCCTCTAAATAAGGGCTTAAAATCTCCAAGATGTCGCTTTTTATGTTCAATGGCTTGGCTATAAGTTCCACCTTTGCGCTTCCATTAACCCATTCTCTTGGAACCAAAACTCCCCCTGAATTACCAACTTTTATTATCGGCTTGATAAGTTTATTTTCCATGTTATAACATAGTTATAACCCTATATAAATTTTGCTTTTTATATAAAAATCTAATTAAATCAAAGAAATAAGCCAAGCAACAAGCAGTCCCGCAAATATTCCGGCTGTTATGAAAGGCATTGCAGGATAGAATTTCTTCTTTTCAGAACGAATAAACAGATATAACAGCCCAGCAGCAGCTCCAAATATCACAAACAGTGAATAAAACAATCCGTAGGTGAGCATTACAACACCTGCTGTTATTATTGGGAATACAACATCTCCACCTCCGAGAATTGCAACACTAATCTTTATCTTTTT
>CAYRAU010000042.1:0-3404 GCA_964422525.1 Candidatus Woesearchaeota archaeon | reverse complement strand
AAATCAGAATCATAAATTGTTTTATAATCGTACAGCTCAGAAGCCTTGAACCACAGCTTGATTTCCCTTTCAGCTTCTTCCTTAGTGTCAGATGTATGAACCAAATTGTAAATAGCCCTGTTCTTGATGTTTGAGGACAATGCGGAAGCAGAAGCATGATCCCCCCTGATTGTTCCAGGCTGAGCCAAGTTAGGGACAGTGGCTCCAGCAATCTTCCTTACAACTTCGATTGCATGAGTTCCTTCAACAACAAGCGCTATGACAGGCCCTGATGTCAAAAAATTAACATTCCAGATATGCACCTTCTTGCCAATCTCAACTGGATTATCTGTTCCAATTGTTTTCCTGACATCCAAGCCATACTTTACAGAATCATTTAATGTGTTTGTTCCAACCTTATTATACCATTTTTCCGTAACAGGATAATGATTTTTTGCATGCTTTTCATCAATATGAACCATCTTTAAGCTAATAACCTTCAAGCCAACTCTTTCAAACCTATGAAGAATCTCTCCAATCAAACCTCTAGAAACAGCATCTGGCTTTACTAAAACAAAAGTTCTTTCCTTCATTTTTCACCTTTTTCATAAAACCTTGTCCATTTCAAGTTTCTTGGCTTCCTGTTTAATTTAAGCATGTTTTTCTCGCATTTTGATGAGCATAAGTTTGCTATTTTACCAGAATTAAAAACAAATATCTTGCCTGTTCCCTTTTCAATTTTATTGCCGCAAAAGCTGCATAATGCCATTTTATTTCCTTGCCTGAGTCAGCTTTCTTGCCTCAATTTCAGTTTCTCTCAGCATTAAAACATCCCCGACTCTTACAGGGCCTTTAACATTTCTTCTCATTATCTTGCCGGCATCTCTTCCTTCAAGAACCTTGCATCTAACCTGCATTGCTTCTCCCCTTGTTCCTGTCTTGCCGACAATCTCTTCTACAGTAGCTGGATAAGCATTTGAAAATAATCCTGATCTTTCCTGGCCTTTCCTGTCTGTAAACTGGTTGCCTCTTTTTCCAGGCGCCCTTTCATTTTCCTTTTTAAAATCTTTAGCCATTTTAAGAATTAAATTTCACTGATTAAGGCCTTGGCATCTCCTTCTTTGATTATGGCAACAGCAGATGTTCCAACATCCAAGCCAGCTGCAGCGCCCAAATCATCCTTGCTGTTTACAAGAACGCATTTTATGCCTTTTTCCTCGCATAAAGCAGGAAGATGCATTATAATTTCTTTAGGATTAACATCTCTGGCAACAACAACTAATTTGGCAACGCCTCTTTCTATTGCCTTGGTAGCTTCGTTTGTGCCTTTTTTAATCTTGCCTGTCTTCTTGGCTAATTCAACAGCTTCGTAAGCCTTGTCCTGGATTTCTTTTTTAATTTCAGCATTTAAGTCTATCATTTTTAACCTCATATCATTGGTTATTAAAACTGAAAAGAAATACATTTATAAAGGTTTTGCCGGGATTTTATAATAAATCATTCTATAATATACAAATAAAAAGATAAATTAAGCTAAAGAAAATCTTAAATAAATGTTTTAGCTGGCTATGTCATGAAGAAATTTACTAAAGCTTTCTTGATTGTCATTTTATCTGCCATTGTCTTCACATTCCTCGCGAGCATAATAGAATCAAATTACTCAGATCAAGATATAACTAAAATTGATGCAGGAGACACTGCATTTATTGCGATAGCAGCCATATTGGTAATGCTAATGACGCCTGCGCTGGGCTTTTTCTACGCAGGGCTTGTAAGCAAGAAAAATCTTGTTTCAATACTTGTTCAAAGCATCATCATATTTTCCATAGTAAGCGTGATATGGGCTTTATGGGGCTATTCGCTTGCCTTTGGCGGCTCATCAGGATTTATAGGGGATAGTTCATTTGTTGGATTAAAAAACGTTGGATTCTCTCCAAATGAGGATTATGCTGGAACAATTCCGGCATTATTGTTCTTTTTCTTCCAGCTTAAGTTTGCTGCGATAACTCCTGCATTAATTATTGGCGCTTTTGCCGAGAGAATAAAGTTTTCCTCATTGCTAATTTTCATTATTTTATGGGTTACTTTGATTTATGCGCCTGTTGCTCACTGGGTATGGGGCACAGGGGGCTGGCTGAGAAGCATGGGAGCTTTAGATTTTGCAGGAGGAACAGTTGTGCATATTCTTGCAGGATTTTCTGCATTAGCAGGAGCTATTGTAGTTGGAAGAAGGAAAAATGAAAACAAGCAGGCAAAGCCAAATAACATTCCGTTTGTAATTCTTGGAACAGCATTGCTTTGGTTTGGCTGGTTTGGATTTAATGGCGGAAGCGCATTGGCTGCAAATGGCCTGGCAATCAATGCTCTTGTCGTAACTAATATTGCTGCTGCATGCGCTGCTTTAAGCTGGATGTTCATGGACTGGATTGTTAAAGGCAAGCCAACAGCAACAGGCACTGCAATAGGCGCTGTCTGCGGTTTAGTGGCAATAACGCCTGCCTCCGGTTTTGTTGGCCCATTGGCTGCAATAGCAATTGGCTTAATAGCCGGCCTTGTTTCAAATCTGGTTTCAAACTGGCGTTTAGAAAGAACTAAATTAGATGATACTTTAGATGTTTTTGCCTGCCACGGAGTAAGCGGAGTCTGGGGGGCTTTGGCAACAGGAATATTTGCAAGCACTGCAATAAACGCAGCTGGAGCAAATGGCCTTTTGTTTGGAAATCCTGGCCAGATATGGATACAGATAGTTGCCATACTTGCATCTGCCGCATTTGCATTCATTGGCTCTTTGATATTATTTAAAATAATTAAAAAAATAATGGGCTTAAGAGTTTCAGAAGAAGATGAGATAAAAGGCCTTGACATAACGCAGCATGGCGAGCATGCTTATGAAGACTAAAAATTAAAATTTTGTTGAATACAAATATTTAAATATTATTTTAGTTTATTTTCTTTTATGAATCTCAAAAACAGAAAACTTGTCAGAGCTGTCCAGATTATTTTTGGATTGTATCTTGCATTCCTTGGATTAATAGGCTATATTGTCAGTCTTCCTGCTCCCAGTTATAATGAAGCAGGCATGGCATTCCTGGGGGCTTTATTCAACACAGGCTATATGTTTCATTTAATGTCGATAATCTTTGTTTTGTCTGGATTAATGTTTATATTTAACAGATTTTCTGCATTCGGAGCTGTTTTATTGGCTCCAATATCTGTAAATATCGCGCTATTCCATATTTTCCTTGACTTTACAGGTTGGTGGATGGCTCTTATAATAATAATCTTAAATATATATTTAGGCATAATTCATTGGCCAAGATATAAACAGATGTTTTCTAAGAATTAACAATTATAATTCCGCTTATTGCAATTAATCGCTGTTATGTGTTGAGCCTGCAAGGCGAACGAGAGAGCGTTAGCGACCG
>CAYRAU010000041.1:0-3455 GCA_964422525.1 Candidatus Woesearchaeota archaeon | reverse complement strand
CCAGACATTGTTTTCTTTGCAACCAGCTCTATTTCTTTTGCCAAGACGCCAAAATTAGGCCTTATTGCATACCACAAGCTTTGTTCTATAGTCATGCCTGACTCCACGTTTGCGGAAACTAACTGCAAATAATCTCCAAGAACATTCTCAATCTCCTTTGATCTTTTATATCTTTTAATGCTGAGCCACATGAATACTGAGCCCCAGACAATCACAAATAGCAGGACCAGGAATAATAATGCAAAAAGTATTACAAAAATAAGCAGCTTTATTATTGACAAATCGCCTGCTTTTGCTATAATGTATATTAACAGAGAAAGGCCTGTCAAGATTATTGTAAGCCAGCTAGTTAATGTAAACAACTTTTTAATCAGTGTTGGCTCGTAGCCTGCCCTTTTCACCCTGAATTCAAGGTTTTCCAGCAGCTTTCTTGGAATAAACTTGCTTATGAACTGAAAATTCATATTTCAACTCCAGGTCTTGAAAGCCTTATTGATGAAAAGAATCCGAACTGGATTATTCCTATTAATAATGCCAGGCCTATCAGCAGCCCAAGGCTTATGTTTAATTGTATGAAAGTTGACAATAATGAAAGCATTGTAATGCCAAGGCTTGGAACTATTATTGCAAGCATCAAATAAAACATGACCATTGGATTTAACTTTCTTGCATAATCCTGAACCTGAATCATCTGCTCTCTTGAAATCTGTTCAATTATTGATTGAAGGGAATTATTGATGTCACTGCCTGTTCTTAATGAGTTATTAACCTGCCATAATAGTTTTCTGAAATTTTCTGAAGGGGTTTCTGCAATAACGTCGTCTAATGCCTCTTCCATGGTCGTGCCTGATTCAATCTTTCTCGTAATGCTGTAAAAATACTTGCCTACTTTTTTGTAGCTCTTTGCAACATTATTCAAGGCATCATACAATGGAACACCTGCTGTCAGCTCAATCAACAAAAATCTGCCTGCATAAACAATTTCCTTGTCAATATCCCTCTGCACTTTTCTTGTTCTTGCTTTTGGAACCTGAAGCAGATAGAAAAATGAGACTATCAAAATCCCGGGTATGATTAATACGAGGAAAAAAGGAGTTAGCCCCATTATTCCAATTATTATTATTGATAGCAATGTAAGGCCTGCTGAAAGAAACAACGATAAGACAATTGTCTTTGAGACAAAGCTTTCTACAGCCATATCCATATTTGCCTGTATCAAATCAGATTTTAATCTTGGAAATGACCTTGCAAGCTTTTTAGCCCAAGCGTCTATTTTTGCCTGAATGAATCCAGGCAGCTTTAACTTATTAGAATCAAACCTTATTTTAATCACCCGTTCTTAGACATATAATCAAATAATGAAGCTTTGTTAGTATAATAATTAGCCATTACCTTTCCAACGCCGTCAACTGTATCGATTTTTTTCTTTACCATCCACTTCAATATAGATTCTTTTTCCTGTAGGCTTTTCCTTATTTCCTGGTTGTTTAATCCTGTCTGCTCCATCAATGATGGAAGGAATGTTTTGGATTTGCCCTGCCAGTTAAGCTTATCACTTCTGATATCTCTTTGAAGCAGGACATTTGTTGAAGAGTCCTTGTTTATTTCCGCAATCTGAAGAATTCTTCTTATTCCAGTTCTCCTGTTACGCCACATTGTTGCTATCAATGATATTGCGGGAAGCAGCGTCTTTGAAATGTTAATTGGCGGGTTTATCAATCTTGTAACTGTCTCTTCCACATTGTCAGCGTGCACAGTTGCATAAACACTATGCCCTGTGTGTATTGCTTCAAACAGTACTTCAGCTTCATTTTGCCTTCTGATTTCTCCAACTATTATTCTGTCAGGCCTCATTCTTAATGAATTTACAAGCAAATCAAGCATATTTACTTCCCCTTTGTTTTCTACATTTGGAAGTCTTGTAAGCATTGGAATCCAGTGCATGAATGTAGGCATCTGAAGCTCTTTTGTATCTTCAATTGAAATAACCCTCTGGCTTGGCGGAATGAAGCCTGATAATGCGTTGAGCAAACTAGTTTTTCCGCTTGCAGTGCCACCACTTGTTAGTATTGACATTTCATATTGGACAGCCATCCATAATAATGCAGCTGCTTGGGTTGTGGCAGTTCCTTCCAATAGAAAATCAGTTATTGTGTAAGGCTTTGCCTTGAACTTTCTTATAGTTATAGTGTTGCCTATTGCTGATATTGGCTGCAATGTAGCATTTGCTCTCTCTCCAGTATCTAATTGAGCATCTAATAGTGGGGATAATAAAGTAATTGACCTGCCTACTTTTCTTCCAATCAGATTGGCATAGTGCTTTACCTGCTCTTCATTTTTTAATGTAATGTTTGTTTTTAGCCAGCCGTGCTTATGATGATAAACCCATACTGGCTGGTCTGCGCCATTTACAGCAATCTCTTCCAAGTTTACATCATCCAATAAAAGCTCTATGTTGCCTAATCCTAAGCTATGCTGTATTAAGTATGATGTTAAGAAAGTTAAAGTTTTTTCATCTGCAGAAGGAAAATACCTTATTATCAATCTTTTTATTGTGTCCTCAAATCTTTTTTTAATCATAGCACCCTTCTTCTGGTCTGTTATGTCAGCAGCGCCCAGCTCAACTTCTTCTGACAAATCCTTTCTTATTTTTTCAAGAATTAATTCTGTGTTTTTGCTTATGCTTGCAATAGTCATTTCATAAATATTTACAAATTCGCCTTTTTTTGCTAGAATATTTATTGTTATTGGTATATTTTCAGAAGTATAATTATACGTTTCAATTACCATTAAACACCTCTTTTTTATAATTGAGCAATATTCCTTTCAAATATTAATAGTCTTGCTTTTATCTTTTTAAACATTTCTAAACCCAAATCATCATTCCTGTTTTCATTTACGAAATCCTGGATGTTCTGAGTCAAAACTATGTACTGCATTTTAACCTTTTTGACAAATTCCAGCCTGTTAATATTTCTTTTATCTGTCTCAGCCTTGTTTATAGCTGATTCAAACTCTTTAATTCTTTCTAAATCCTCTTTTGCTTCCTTTGCATACTGGCTTACTTCTCCAATAACTGTTTTTTGGCTGTTTTCAGTTAAGAATGGGATAGTTCCTTTGTATTTTATTTCTATTACTTTTTCCTGTTCCAAGTATTCAGCCCATTCATTTAAGACAACAGAAGGGATTCCAAGAGATCTTGAAGCATCTTCAATAGAGACGCTGTGTTTTTGCTTAACTAAGTCAACCAAAGAATCCACGCTTGTTTTTATCTCCTGCATAACATATAAAAAATAGATGATTTGCTTATAAAATTTTTGTTTTACTTCACATGGAAAGATATATAAGTTTCCAGGCTTATTTTGTATTATGTTAAAAAGAGGTGTAATTTTTACAATACTTCTAGTTATGCTAACAGCTTTTTCAGCTTATTTTGCAGATGCTTATTGCTATAC
>CAYRAU010000040.1:0-3498 GCA_964422525.1 Candidatus Woesearchaeota archaeon | reverse complement strand
AAGGCCTATAAGGAGGTTTATCCTAGTTTGCTATGTAACAGGCATAAAGCTAAAGGTTGGAGTTACCTTTGCAGAAAGCATTTTAATCAAGAGCAAAAAAGATTTAGATGGAAACTTCCTTATTGCACGTTAGATTAAGTTCGCATAAGCTACATTAGCTGAAGGCTAATTAGTTTCATTCTTTAATAATTTTGCCAATCCGTCATCAGGTTTAAAATCTTCTTCCACAGCAGTAATTTTATTGGGATTAATTGTAGGATTTCCATTGCCTATAACCATAATGTAATAACCTGGCCTTAAGTCTTGAGTAAAATCGCTTGGATTATACTGACCATTTACTCTTCCAATAGAGCCGACTACCCCGCGCAACCCAGTTACAACTTTCCAATTCTCTCTGACTTCTGTTCTGTAAGCTCTGACAATTCTTCCATCAATTACTAAATCATAGCTATTTTCTAAATGAACGCATCTCATTATTTTATATTATAAGAAAAAATATTTAAATGTTATAGAATAATGTTAACTTAAATCTAAACTTTGCTTAATCTAGATTCCAGAATGTACTTGCTTTTTACGTTAAGGGATGGGCCCGACGGGATTTGAACCCGCGACCTCCCGCTTAAGAGGCGGATGCTCTGAGCCAGGCTGAGCTACGAGCCCTTAAAGAGTATTTCGATAGCAAAGTATTTATATTTATTTTCTTTTTCATAAAAACATGAATGTCGTCGATATAGCCTTTCAGGAAGCAGTATTAACCAGCTTTTCAAGGAAAAACAACAGTTTTACGCTTACTCTCACTTTCACTGTAAATGGAACTACCAAGACTTATGAAAAGATATGCGATCTGGAAAACCCTGAGACCCTTGCATTAAAGGTAATAAAAGAGATAAAATCCAAGAGTGAATTAAAATCTGACAAGCTGGGTGATTTTCTTGACACTTTAGTAATTGCAAGAGTAAAAGACGTTGACAGGGTTGAAGAGAAATTTTCAGAATTCTTAAGAAGAGCATTTGACAAGTTCAAGATGTTCAAGCTTGACAAAAATTATGAAAATTACGTGCAAAAAATCGGCTCTTTTGACAAAATCAGCATGAAATTTTAGGTTTAATCTCTGATTAAAAGTTTTAAGCAGTTTATTTTTATATTGAGCTTCCAATATATTGTATTTCCAATAAATAGTAAGATTTATAATGATTAAAAGTTTTAAGCAATGATAGGAAATGAAAAAACCAAAATATATCGACGTGAGAGGCTTTTTATTGCTGAAAATAACCACTATGCTAAAGAAAGAGAAGCTGTGCGGTGATGAGCTGGCTGAAAAATTAAAGATAGAAAAAACAAAGTTAAATCCTGGAACAATATATCCTGCATTGAAGTATTTAAAAGCCAATAAGCTTGTCAAGATTAACCAAGAAGGGAGAAAAAAGATTTATTCTTTGACAAAAAAAGGCATTAATGAAAACAAGATTGCAAGAAGAATAATAAAAAAGATGTTTAAAGAAATAATAAAATAAGGAGAAGATTATCTCCTCCTCTTTTTAGAAGATTTTTTCTTCTTTCCACCACGGGCCATCTTTGCTTCGCAGACGTTTCCTTTGCCATCTACATAATAAAGGTGTCCGGGCTTTCTTTTAATTGCGTTTTTAACAATAACCTTTCCCAATCAAGTCACCTCCCTTTGATTATCATCGACGTAAAACAAGTATTTAAATTTATTGATTTATCGTCGAGAAACTGCCAGGAAAGACTATAAACTGTCTAAAGGGCTCTTTATTTTCTTTAATTGCTCCTTGGAAACGTGGGTATAGAGCTGGGTTGTTGAAAGCGAGCTATGCCCCAGCAATTCCTGAATCAGCCTTATATCAACTCCGGAGTTCAACAGGTGCGTAGCATAAGCATGCCTTAACTGATGGGGATTTGATCTTTTATTTATGCCTGCCCTCTGCCCAGCACTCTGAAGTATCTTCTGTATGTTCCTCGTCGATATATGGCCGTTCTTGCCTGCAAACAAATATTCTGTTTCCAGCTCTTTTATGAATAATTCCAAATCACCTTTCAATGAATCAGGTATTTTGAAGAATCTGTCTTTATTGCCTTTGCCTGCCCTCACCCATCCTTCTCCTTCTTTTAAATTCAGATTATTCTTCTTTAACCCGACTAATTCTGAGACTCTTAATCCAGTTGAATAAAGAAATTGTATAATGAGCTTGGTCTTCTTGCTTCCTGCATTGTCTATCAAGGCCTTAACCTCGTCTTTTGTCAGAACATCTGGAATATCCTTTGGTGTCTTTGGAGTCTTCAAGTTAACTATTCCCTTCTTTAATAGTTCATCATAAAAGAATTTTAAAGCCGCTTTCTTCAATGAAATAGTCCTTATGGCAGACTTATGCTCAGACATTTGCGAGGCTAAATAACCCCTGATATCCTCTTCGGTAACATCTTCAGGATTCTTCTTAATATGGTCTAAAAACAGCTTATTTTGCTTTACATAAGTTCTTACAGTCATGTCTGAAAAGCCCCTTAATTTCAGTTCTGTTTCTAATCTATCCAACATGCTGTTTCACCAGCCTCTCCAATCTTATTCTTCTTTCTCTGCAGGGCCATTTGCCATCAGGATTTCTAGCTCTTAGGCCTGCCAAAGAATAAGCAACAAGATCTGCAGCTCTCACAACAGGATTGTTCTCGCCATTTTTCCTGAAATAAAATGGGAGGCTTCTTCCAAGCTCGTCTTCTAATATATCATCAACCCAGCTGCCAACTATTTCCGAGGTCTTTTTATTATTGACAGTATCAAACAATACATACACATTATCCAAATTAGGTCTGCGGGCTTCGATAGTATCAATTATCAAATAGCTCATTGCTATGGCTCTCAGATGCAAGAGAATAACAGGATTCGACTCTTTTGATATTGTAGCATATCTAAAACTTGAATATTGAGTAAGAAAAGATTTTGCTTTGTCAGGAAACCTTTGTTGTAAAGAAGGGCTGGCACTAAAGGCTCCTTTCTTGCCAAAGTTTATATTTAATAACGCTGAATGGTAGCTGGGCACATAGTAAGCAACAACAATCAGAGGCATGCCTTCAATATGATGACCGTTGTTAAACTCATCTATTCCGATAATATCTTTGCCCTGATGCCTTATATACTTTTTAGGAATATCTTACACCTCTTTTTATCAATGATTAAAAGTTTTAATCTGATCTAACTTCTGCTTCTCTAAACCTGGCTGCATATTCTTCGGGCAATACATTAGCTCCAAGTATGCGCATGTCTGTTTGCAATGTTCTTGCCTTTTCCACTAAATTATCAGGCAAACCCTTGGTTTCTATAAGCAATGCGAGATTATTGTAATGGCTACAGAATCCCTCTGGGTCGCCTTGTAGGCCACTCACGAAATCTTGACGATATTGTTCACATATATCCAGCATTCTTTGAGGGTTCATAGCTTTGGAATAATGAGAAAACATATAAATATTACGGATAATAAGGGTTAT
>CAYRAU010000039.1:0-3509 GCA_964422525.1 Candidatus Woesearchaeota archaeon | reverse complement strand
TACGCACGGCTATATGGAAATAGCCCAGCAAGTCTAAAAAAAAATGTATATCCATAATCTGGAATCTGTTTTTATTCAATTAGGCTCATTAACAATAAGATATTACGGAATATTACTGGCCTTGGCATTTCTAACAGGCTATTTTATCTTAATTAAGACGGCAAAAGAAAGAAACATTAAAAAAGAATTAATGGATGATCTTCTTTTATACTTAATACCATCAATCTTAATCGGAGCAAGAGTCTTCCACATATTATTTTACGATTTCAGCTATTATTCTGCAAATCCTTTGGAAATATTTTACATCTGGAAAGGCGGCATTGCAAGCCATGGAGGACTATTGTTTGGAATTTTAGCAGTTTTGATTTATTGCAAAAAGAAAAAAATTCCATTCTATAGCATGGCTGATATTTTGGTTATTCCTGCCGCATTATCAGTTTTCTTTGTTAGAATTGGCAATTTCATTAACGGAGAACTAGTTGGAAGAGTTGCTAATCTTCCTTGGGCTGTCAAGTTCCAGGGTTTTGAAGGATTCAGGCACCCAACGCAATTATATGAAGCTTTAATAGGATTAATAACATCTGGATTTTTATACAGCATTAGAAGCGTAAAAAGAAAACCAGGATTCTTGTTCTGGCTTTTCATTGCAATCTTCTCAGGCTTGAGATTTTTAGTGGAATTTACCAAAGACTATGCTGTTTTAAGCTCAGGCTTGACAATGGGGCAGTTATTGTCAATTCCTTTCTTTATTGTTGGAGTGGTAATGCTATTAAAAAAGATTTAAACAGAAAGCTCAACCTTAAATGGCAATTTTACTTTAATGTCTTTTAACCCCTTAGTTCTTTCCTTAAATCCATAAATGCCAAAACCTTTGACTTCTTTTGTATTATCGTCTATAATCTGAAATACGCCATCATCCATATTTTTAAAAGAGCAGTCAGCGATTTCCCCTTTAGTTATTTCTAGAAAATCTCCTTCCTCATCATAATAAATTCTCATATCATCTTTCATTTTAATCCTGTAATATTATCTGTAAAGTAAGATGTAATTATATAGCCTTTTCCATTTAAATATTTAACTGAAACCAATAAATACCTTTTGGTAGGCTTTCTTTAAAATGCAAGTAATAAAATTTAACATCCTTATTAAAGCTATAATATCGTATTGCTGTTGGCTGTTTTAATGCTTTTTCTATGTTTTCCGATTGGTTTTGCATATGCGGATGCTTTAATATATGGCTATACCTTTCATTAGACAGATAGATTTTTCTTCCAGTTTTGTCTATTACGCTTAATATATTGCCCATAATATGCCCGAGATGGGATTTGAACCCACGGCCTAAGCATTAGGAGTGCTTCGCTCTAATCCAAGCTGAGCTACTCGGGCTTGATAATAAAAACTAGAGAATTGATTTAAAAAACTTTACATTCTGTCCAGGCTGGAAATGCCGAGCAGATTTAGGCTGTTTTCCAATACCTGCTTTACTGCCTTAATCAAGACCATTCTGGCATTCTGCAAATCCTTGTCATCATTAATAACAGGACACTTATGATAATACTCATTAAAAATTTGGCTTAATTCAAATGCGTAGCTGGCAATCAGGCTTGGCTTGTATTCATTCCCTGCTTTTGCCACAGCATCATTAAACTGATTAATCATCTTGGCTAATTTAAACTCCAATTCATCTTTTAAGATCCCATAATCAGCTCTTCCAGATTTAGCCTTCTTTAAAATGGAATTTATTCTTGCTATCGTATACTGAATGTAAGGCCCTGTCTGGCCCTCAAAGCTTATGCTTTCATCAGGATTAAAGACAAAGTCTTTTACAGGGTCATATTTTAATATAAAGAACTTTAAAGCCCCCTGGCCTATTGCCATGCTTCTCTTATCCAATTCCTGCCTGCTTAGTTTTTCCCTTTTCTTCAACTCAAAAGAAGCGAGTTTTTCCATGTCATCAAGAATATTGTCAGCATCAACAACCTTTCCCTCTCTTGACTTCATTCTTCCAGATGGAAGTGAAATATAGCCGTAGCTTAAATGATAAAGATTCTTGGCCCATTTATAGCCCAACAACTCCAAAATCTTGAACAGCTGCTTGAAATGAAGGTTTTGCTCATTAGCTGTAACTATTATAGACAAGTCAGGCTTGAAATCCTTTAATTTCAAATTAGCCAGGTAAATGTCCTGAGTAATGTAGATTGAGGTTTCATCGCTTCTTAGCAGGATTTTGTCAGGAAGATTATAAGCCTCAAGCTTTACAACAACAGAGCTGTCTTTCTGCTTTTCAAATATTCCTTTTCTCAATCCTTCCTTGACAACCTGCTTTGCCTTTGCGTAGAACTTGCTTTCATAATACTGCTTGTCAAACTTAATGCCAAGCCTTTTGTAAGTCTGGTTAAAGCCTTGCAGAGCCCATGCATTCATCTTTTTCCACAATAATCTTATTTTCTTGTCATTATACTCCCATTTTACAAGCATGTCTCTTAATTCCTTTTCCAAATCTTCAGTTTTTTCCTTTTCATACAAAACATAAAAGTCCCCTACGAAATGGTCTGTTTTCTTGTCAGGCTTTTTATTGTTGCCAAACTTTTGGTAAGCAAGCATTGACTTGCATATGTGAATTCCCCTGTCATTGTTTAAGTTGACTCTAAAAACCTTATAGCCGTTAAACTCAAGTATTTTTGACACAGACTCTCCGAGGAATATATTTCTTAAATGGCCCAAGTGCAAAGGCTTGTTTGTATTAGGGCTTGGAAACTCTATCACAACTTTCTTGCTTTTTCCAATATTAGACTTTCCATACTTATTGCCTAATTTATTGACTGCATTTAGTGTCTCTTTTATTAATGACTCTTTATTGACAAAGAAATTTAAGTAAGGCCCGTTGCTTTCCACCCTGAATAAGCTTGTTTTTATCTTTTTAGCAAGATTAGCTGAAATTTCACTTGGATTCTTTTTTAATTCTTTTGCCAGAACAAAGCATGGGAAAGCGTAATCTCCAAGATGGTCTTCAGGGGGAATTTCAATAAAGCTTTCCAAATTTTCCAGTTTAACTTCTTTTTTTAATAGTTTGATAATTTCTTGCCTGAAATCCATGAATAAAAGAATTAAAGTTTATATTTAAATGTTATCAGATATTAATTGGGGTACGCATGTCAATGTCCCATTGCTTTATTTCAGCATGATTCATAGGTCGGTCATAAATAATACCACAACCTTTGCAGCTTAAATATGTCCTAAACCTTATATAATCAGAACTGATAACTATTGAATCTGAATGTCCTTCTCTTTGGCATTGCTGCTGTTGAGCAACCATATCAGCTAAAGTTCTTAAATCTTCTTCAGATATAACAATATCCGCAACACCAAAATTAAAAGGCATAAAATTTAGTTTATTTTTTAATATTTAAATATTTCCAAAAATCTCTCTGTCGTATTAAAGGGTCATTTTAAAATTACCTCCTTTTTTGTCGTATTCGGGTGATTGAGACTTTGTTTGAGTAAGCTTA
>CAYRAU010000038.1:0-3620 GCA_964422525.1 Candidatus Woesearchaeota archaeon | reverse complement strand
CATAAACCTTTTTAAAAAATATTTTGCTATATTCTTTGCTTCCGGAATAATCTCCGGGGCTCAATATTAAGTCTATTTCAGGAAGAACTTTCCTAACTCTCAGCTTTAGCTTTTTTGAAACATGGCCGTGAAAGTCTCCGATAGCAAGAATTTTCATAATAAGAAAGAACTAAGTTCATTTATAAAATTAACTAAGTAAAATATATAATTATTAAACTGAAAGTTTTATTTTAAAAGGCAGTGACAATTTCACTTCTTTCAGTTTTTCTGTCCTTTTTTTAAAATTAAAAATAGCAATACTATTGACTTCTCCTGTTTTTCGTCCACTCTTTCAAAAACTTCATCTCCTAAATCTCTGAAATAGCCATTAGATGGTTTGTCTATGCCAATCTCTAAAAAATCCCCTTCTTCATCATAATATAATCTTAAATTTCCTTTCATATTCTTAGATCTTTAGTATAAAAACTAGTGATTATAAAGCCCTTGCCATTTAAATACTTTACTGCAACCAATAAATATTTTCCAACTGAATTTCTATTTTTGTAGTATTTATAAAAATATTTTACAGAATCATCGTGCTTGCTTTGCTTTATTGATAAAGGCGATCTTATTGTTTCTTTAATATTTTCAAGCTTATTAGATAATTCAGGATGCTCCGCCATTATATGCGTCCAACGCTCTTTTGGAAGACATATTTTTCTGCCAGTTTTATCTTCTATCTCAAGAACATTAATCATTAATTGCAATTAGGAGTCATTTATATTTATAAGCTTACTTTTGAAATATTACCCCTTAATAATAGAAACATTTATAAGATTATAGGGTAAAAAATTGATATGAGTAAAATAATCCAATTAAAGAACGTGAGCAAGACTTACCAGATAGGAGAAACCAAAGTAAATGCCCTTAATAATTTAAGCTTGGATGTAAATAAAGGAGAGTTTATTGCAATAATGGGGCCTTCTGGCTCTGGAAAGTCAACAGCAATGAACATGGTTGGCTCATTAGACACTCCGACAACAGGCCAGGTAATATTAGATGGCTATGACATTTCAAAGCTTGAAGAATCCCAGCTAGCAACAATAAGAGGAAAGAAAATAGGCTTTGTATTCCAGACATTTAATTTACTGCCATCAATGACAGCATTGGAAAATGTCATGCTGCCAATAGCTTTTCAAAACAAGATCTCAAGAGAATTAAGAGAAAAGAAAGCAACAGACATGCTGAATTTAGTTGGATTAGGAGACAGGCTTCACAACAAGCCAGGCCAGTTGTCAGGAGGCCAAAGGCAGAGAGTTGCTATTGCAAGGGCTTTAATAAATGAGCCTGAAGTTATTTTAGCTGACGAGCCAACTGGAAATCTGGACAGCAAAACAGGCCAGGATGTGATGAATCTGCTTGAAAATTTGAACAGAAAGCATAAAAAAACTATCATACTAGTAACTCATGATAAAGAAATAGCAAAAAGAGCTGACAGAATCTTAAACTTAAAGGATGGCACAATAGCAAGAAAATGAAAAGCATAATATTATTGTTAATGTTCTTATTGGTAATTGGATTGGCAACAGCTGGTCCTGTATCAATAAAGTCAGTAAGCACAAGCCAGGATATAGGCCCTGGAGAGATTGCGGAAGTTTCAATAAGCCTAGAAAACCAAGGAAAGAGTAAAGTAGAAAATATTTTAGTTAGCCTTGATTTGAAAGATGCTCCGTTCATCCCTGTAAATTCAGCAGCTGAAAAATTAATTGATGAGTTAAACAAAAATGATATTGATACTTTAACATTCTCATTAAAAAGCCTGCCAGAAGCAAAGCCCGGATTGTACAAGATCCCTGTTAAAATAAGTTATGAAAATACAGTTCAGGAAACTGTAATTGGAATTTCCATAAAAGCTGCTCCAGAGCTTGATATAGCAATAGAGGAAACAACTCTTCATATTGCTGAAAGCAAGGGAGAAGTAACAGTAAGAGTTGTAAACAGGGGTTTGACAGAAGCCAAATTCCTGAATGTCAAGCTATTCAACTCAGTTTCATATGATATAATCTCCTCTGACAGTTTTTACATAGGAAACATAGAACCTGATGATTTTGAAACAGTTGTGTTTGAATTATTCCTAAAAGAGCCTATAACTTCATTGAATATTCAGATAGAATACAAGGACTTGAACAACAACTTGATTCAGGAAAATGTGGCATTGCCAATGACAATATACTCAAGGGAAGAAGCATTGAAAATTGGATTAATACAGGAAAGCAACGCATTCCTGACAATTATAATAATAATTGCTTTGATAGCATTAATATTCTTATACAGGAGATATAAGAAGAACAAGAAATTAAGAGAAGCAATGCAATGATCAATGATTATTTTAATATTGCCCTAAATAACATTAGACACAGAAAATTAAGGGCATGGCTAACAATCTTTGGAATAGTTATAGGAGTTGCAGCTATAATAGCCCTGATTTCATTGAGCCTTGGCTTGCAGGCTTCTATTGAGGAGCAGTTTGAGTCATTCGGCTCTGACAGGATTTTAATTTCTGCAAAGGGATTTCAAGGCCCGGGAACAATAGCTCAAGGTTTGTCTGACAAGGATGTTGAAACAGTGGAAAAGGTCGCTGGCATTGAAATAGCAACTCAAGTAGTGTTCAGGACAGCTGAAGTAAAAGTTCATAATCAGGCAAGGTTTCCTCCAATTATAGGCATTCCTTCTGAAAAATCACTTGATTATTTTGAATCAACAACTCCATTGGAATTTGGAAGAAATTTCAACAGGGGAGAAAAGAATTCTGTATTAATCGGAAGCAATGTTGCCAATGGATTATTTAACAGGGAAATAAGAGTGAACAATAACATAGAAATAAACGGCAATAATTTCAGGGTTGTTGGAATATTTGAAGAGACAGGCAACAGGGACAATGACAACTGGATTGTGATTCCATTGGAATCATTCAGGGAAGCAATTAATATTGGAGACAACGTAGATATTATCTCTGCAAAAGTAAAGCCTGGAATAAATATAGAGTTAACTCAGGAAAGAATTGAAAGAGCCTTGGAAAGGGACAGGAATGACGAGAACTTTGAAGTCCAGACTCCAACTCAGATTCTTGAGCAGATTAATGAAATTCTTGGAGTAATGCAGTTTGTCTTGGTCGGCATTGCAGCTATTTCACTGCTTGTTGGCGGCGTTGGCATCACAAATTCAATGTACACCTCAATTTTGGAAAGAACAAAAGACATAGGGATAATGAAAGCCATTGGGGCTCAGAACAAAGACATTTTATTTATTTTCTTGATTGAGTCAGGATTAATGGGATTAGTTGGGGGAATATTCGGAGTTATCATAGGAACTTTACTATCATACGGAATTTCCCAGTACGCAACCCAATCAGGATTCAAATTAATATTCAGCATAAATCCAGGATTAGTTATGTTCGGCTTGCTGTTTGCATTCTGCATAGGAATGATTTCAGGAATGATACCGGCAAGGCAGGCATCCAAGTTAAAGCCAGTGGATGCTTTAAGGTATGAATAAAAGAAAAATTTATATATAATTTAGTCATTTCTTTTTTTTAGTTGGCGGAGCAACTTAGTTCGTTAATCTTCGGATTACACTGATTC
>CAYRAU010000037.1:0-3899 GCA_964422525.1 Candidatus Woesearchaeota archaeon | reverse complement strand
AAGACTTAAAGAAGTTATTCTAAGATCAGAATTATATTTTTATAAAAACATAGTATTTCCTCTCCATAGTAAAGCTTTGTCAGCCTGTCTAAGAATATTGGAACATGGCGTAGACCTGGGATTGGAAATAAATGCAGTTTCCGCTTGGCAAGCTTCAGATTGCTACACTGAAATAGCTTATTCTAAATTAATGTGCTTTAATGATAAAGACGAAGCCAGAAAAACACTGGCCAAACGCTTTAATGGATACAATCCCTTAAAAAGGCCTGATGAGTATGTAAGAGAAGCGGGAAAATATTTAGAAGACAGATTAAAATAAAAAAAAGAAAAAAAGGCTTTAGTGCCTTATTAAGTCCTTGACTTCTTTCACTATATCCTTTGACTCTATCTGCAATGACTTTCCAAGACCTATTCCCAAAGCTACTGCAATTCCTACTGCGAATGCCGCAACCAATATCAAGAATGTGTTTTCCAATATTGATATGTTGATGCCAATCTGCTTCAATGCAATTATCAATATCATAATGCCAAGCACGAACTTTATTATTCTGCTTAATATTCTCACACCCTTCATCTTGGTATGCTCTTCAATCTTGATTCCTGCATAATGAACAAGCATTACGCCAAATAGAACCACTATTGCAGCTATTATTAGGTTTGGCAGCCATAACACAAATGTGTTCAAAATCTGCGATAAAGCCCCTAGACTTAACAAACCAACGCCCTGTTGCAAGAAAATTATAAAGACATACCATTTAACAATCTCTCCGATTAATGACGAGAGCATTGTATGTCCAACTGCCTTGGTCACATGGGCTTTCTGCCAGTAAGAATCAAGTCCTGCTTTTTCAAGAATAACTCTCACTAAATGTCCAAGTCCTAATGCCACAAAATATCCTATGATCAAGACTATAATTGCAGCGACAATTCCTGGAATGACATTAACAAAGCCAAACCATAGATTTCTCAATGGGTCTAGAATCAAAGAACCAGTGGCTGTAACCGAATCCAAAGCCAATCATTTCACCCCCTTTTTAAAAAATATCATTTAATAGTTAAAATAAATTTTTGATTTAAATACCTTTCTATTTGATTTATTAATTTTGAAATGGTTACAAAACTTTTTCTAAGTGAATTAATTCCTTTATTTTAGCCAATCTTTCTCTTCCTGTTACCCCACACTTGATAATTGGGATGTTAAAGCTTGAAGCTAGATAAGAAATTGAATTATCCAGAGTTTCCCCTGACCTGTGGGACATGATTGGAGTTATTTTATTTTTTTTTGCGTAGTCAACAGCCTCTTTCATCTTGATTAAGCTTCCAATCTGGTTTGGTTTTATGATTATTCCATTAATATTGAACTTGTTTTTCTTCAGATATTTTAAATTCGTGGAAGTCAAGTCATCACCGACAATTAAAGCATTAGTTTTCTTCTTTATTGTCCTGAAACCTTTGCCGTCATTCTCATTTAAAGGGTCTTCAATGTAATAAAGATTATAATCCTTGATTAATTTTGCAATAAATTCTATCTGCTGTTTTCTTGTCAGTTTTTTATTTTTAATATATTTTGAAAAGTTCCTGTAATGATAATAGCCGTTCTTGTAAAAAGAGTTGGCAGCTACATCCAGACCTACCCTAATGTCAACTTTTGTTGCTTTTTTTACCTTATCCACAACTTTTTTCAGCAGACTAAGAACTTCAATGTTGCTTAAATCAATGACCCATGCATTCTCGTCATTCTTTTCATCCTTAAACTGTTTGTATTTCTTAAGCTCTTCATGCATTAGCTTGTATACAGCCTGATTGATTGAAGCGCTTCTTAAGAAAGACTCTGCTCTTGTCAAAACCAAAAATTCCTGGAAGTCAGTTGACTTGCCTTTGAAATGAGCTCCCCCTCCAACAACATTTCCTAAAGGCCTTGGAATGTTTCTTGGCCTTGCAAGCTTGAAAGCCTTGATTAAAGCAAACTCCAAGGCTACGACAGAATTGCCTCCAAGATTCCTTATCAAGCTTTCAATCTTTTCCAAATCCTCAAACTTTCTTATTTCAATGTTTTTTAATTTTTTAGCCAGAACATTATTTATCCAGGAAGCTTCTTTTTCAGCAGATTTCTTGAAAGGTTTGACTTCCTTCCTGCTTGTTGATTTTCCAGATGGAGCGCTTCCTGCAAAGCCATTGACAAAAACCTGAATAGTTTTCTCGCCCCTAGAATTAAGAATTGTTCTAGCCTTAATATTCATAATATAAAAGAAGATTAATAGATTATAAAGATTATGCTCTTCTTGGCAGAGGCCTTTTGATTGTGATTGGCAGTATTCCCTTGTCAAACTCTAATTTTGATATTTCAATTGGATTGTATCTAATCTGCTCAAGCATTTCCTTGTTTAATTTTAAAAGCATAGGAGCTCCCATTGCTATCTGCAATGCTCTTGCCCCGATAATTCTGGCCTTTTCGTATTTTGTGTATTTCATTTTTATGAGTTAAACTCAACATGAAGGTTTATAAAACTTTCTTTTGAAAAACTCAGCTTAAAAGAAATATTTATTAACCATTGAATTAAGCAAGGCTTATGGACTTTTACAGTTTAGTCAGGATTCTGCTTGGAGCTTTCTTCATATTCACAAGCTTTTCAAAGATAATAAATCCAAGAGGGTTCCAGATTGTAATGGCTTCTTACAGAGTATTGCCAAGACCTCTTTTAATACTGGCTTCTTACGGCATAATGCTGGCTGAATTAATCATAGGTTTGTCTTTAATATTAGACTATTACGCCCAAATCATATTAATTATTGCCTTGATAATGCAGGTAGTTTTCATAATAGCATTAACAAAATTGCTGCTTGAAAAAAAGAAGCTGGAAAACTGCGGCTGTTTTGGGGCTAATATTAAAATGCCTTTGTCATGGGGCAAGATTATCTTTGATGCTATAATGATTGTTATAACTCTGGCATTGCTGATTTACAGCTAATGAATATCTTTTTAAACTAAATATAAAAACGTTCTAAAATGAATCAGGAAATAGATTTTGACAAAGAGTTTGAATTAGGCAATGAATGCTACAATAATTCTGTGGGAGACTGGTGGTATTCAAGAAGCATGGATTATACGCATCAAAAAGCTTACAGAAACATTGTAAAATACATGAAAGAAAGCATTTCCAAGCTTAATATAAGCCAAGAGTTTATTGTTGACTATGCATGCGGACCCGGAAGTATGCTTGCATTGCTGGCAAAAAGCTTTCCAAACTCAAAAATAATAGGATTAGACGGCTCAAGAAAGATGCTGGAGCACGCAAGCAATTTTTTAATAAAGAAAAAAATAAAATTCAAGTTCGCAAAGCCAGAAGACGCTTTTGATGAAGATGAGTCTCAAGTCAGGCTTGTAGAAACCAAGCTTCCCAACTTCTCATTGCCAAAAGAAAAAGCTGATGTTGTTTTGTTCATGTTTCCAAACATTGTTCCAAAGGATGAAGAGCAGGAATATTATGATGGGCATGGATACAAAAACCAGAATGATGAAGCCGTAGGAAAAGAATTAGCTAATTTTAAGGAAGAAGATATAAAAGACAATCCAAAAGACGATCCTGAAGAGCTGCTTGACCAGATTCTGACTTTAAAAGTTATATCAAGAAACATATCCAACTTGCTAAAAAGCAATGGGATGCAATTCAGGGTTGAATATTCAGCATCAAAAAGAGAAGAATTAACAGATGGCGAGCAATTAAGAACAAAATTTGAAGAGGGCTCATTAGATAAAGAAATAAATGATAAGAAAGCGGAACAAATCTTTAAGCTGGCTGATTCTGTTTACAAAAGATCCAAAGTCATTCTTGATGTTTATCACCAGACTAAAGATGAAGAAGACAAGAAAGGCGGATATATGATTTCTACGCTGCAGA
>CAYRAU010000036.1:0-3972 GCA_964422525.1 Candidatus Woesearchaeota archaeon | reverse complement strand
CTCTTCCTCATTGTTTTTAAGAATTTCAATGTGATTATCAATTTTTTTTGATAAATTATCATCATAAACAAGTATTCCTAATTTTCTTAATATTTGTGGAATTTTATAATCGGCACAAGCTGTTAACTTAGAGATGTTTTTTAGGTTGCCAAAACTCTTATTTTTGAAAAGAGAATAAATTCCTTCAACGAGGGCTTGAGCCCTTTTGTAGAAAAAAATCTTTTTACCTTTGTATTCTGAAGTATCATCAAAGCTTGAAAAATTAGAGATAATTAATTCAACAAGTTTTACAGCATCCCATTCAGCAAGTTTTAACAGATTGGAAAAGTCGCCATTAAATTTTTCTGATAAAATTATACCAATTTCTTTTAGTATTTTTAACCTTTCTTCAAATAAAGGAATTATAGTGTTCCCTCTCAAAACATGCTTTAAATCTTCATCAGTAATGTTTGATAAGTAATTAGGATCTAATATTGGAATCCCCTCCTCAATAGCTCTTTCTAAAGCAACAACTAACGACCAAGAACCTCTATCAAATAATTTTCCTTTATATTCAATTGACCATTTAGGATTACTCCAATAAGAGAAACTAATTGCGTTAAACACTAGTAAAAAGTGAAGTTTTTGGTTGTCGCTCAATGACATAATATCAAATGGAGAATCTTCCATCCAATTTTTCACAGAACTAAGATTAAAATTCTTACAAAAATCTTTAATTTTATCCCTATCTATTCTAACATGTTTAGAGCTATCTACTACAAATTTAGTGCTCTCTAAAATTTTATTCATCATAAAATGATGAGATCTTTCTTATTTTAATTACTTTCTATTTATTTTGAAGTCAAAAGAGGACGCTAATTAGAGATAAAACTCCCTTTAACGTTACAATGTAGGTCAGGACTTGTCCGTGTATCAGATAATCAATTATTAGAATTATTTTTTCTTGCCTTTTTCTTCAGCTTTTGGCTTGGCTTCTTCTTTCTTCTCAGGCGCTTTTGCTGTTGCTACTTTTCCTTTCTCTTCCTTGACTTCTTCAGGCTTCTTCTCTTCTACCTTTACTTCCTTCTTCTCTGCTAATTTCTCAGCTTCAGCAGCCTCTTTTGCCAATAATTTCTGCAATTCCTGCTGCACAGTCTGCAGTTGTTCTTTTAACTGCTGTTTCTTTTCATGTGTTACAGAAGTTTTTTCTTCACTAATTTCTTTGTCATATTTTCCTTTTTCAATCTCTTGGTTAATCTCTCTACCTGTTTTTCCTTCCACAAGAATTCCAAGAGCGTTGCATGAGCCTGCAATTGTCTTGACAGCTGATTTTAAGCTGTTAGTCATTAATGTTTCCTGCTTCATCTTTGCAATTTTAATTACATCTTCTATTGCTAAGTTTGCAACTTTTTCCTTGTCAGGCTTGCCTGATCCTTTTTGCAATCCAGCTTCTTTTTTTATTAATTCAGCTGCAGGCGGAGTTCCAATTTCCAAGTCAACTTCTTTTGTGTCTTTGTCAACAATTATTTTAACAGGAACTTTCATGCCTTTTAAGTCAGCAGTCTTGTCATTAATTTTTTTTAGAATATCTTGAATATTAACTCTCAATGGACCTAGTTTCTGGCCAATTGCAGCATTTGCTACAGCCTTGCCTCCTTCAATCATCATTTCTACTGTCTCTTTACTCATTTTCTTCTTTCTCTTCCCTTCTTATGACTTTGACAGAATCCAATTTTACAGTAATTGGGATTGGCACAGCAGCTTCCAATAATTCAACTACAACCTCTTCTTTTTGAGTGTCTATTCTTATTATTTTAGCCTTTTCCCTTTTGAATGGACCTGAAATAATTTCAACTATATCCTTGACTTTAATGTTGGCCTGCAGTTTTGTCTGCTCCAGCATATGCTCAATTTCTTTGTATTCAATTGGCTTTGGCAGTATTCCTTTGGCATAAGGAACTCCTTTGTATGCAGCCTCAACATCTTCCTTGCTTCTTGCTTCTACAAAAATATAACTTCTCATGCCATGAGGATGAATTATACTGTAAACTTCTATGCCTTTTTTTTGAGCATTCATGCTGACAAATTCTAATACCTGATCTTCCCTGTTTGCAGTTGTTCTTAATGTGTATATCATCTTAATAACTGGTAAGCCACCTGTATTATGAACCCAAGCAAGCCTATTATTAGTATGCCTATTCCAGATACTTTTACTATTGCTTGGTATTCTTCTTTGCTCGGCTTTTTTGTCACGCTAAAGACTCTTCTGCATTCTATGCCAAAAGTCTTTAATCTGGATAAAATTGACATACTTGGAAAGAAATAAATGCATTTATAAAGGTTATTATAGGTTTTTTTCAATACTTCTTAATACCTGCTCAAAAGTTAATCCAAAATTATTTCTGGCGCAATTAAGCATTATAGCTTGTGATACCATTCTATTGACAAGGCTATCTGGCAACTCTTTTTCTACAAACCTTTCTACCCCTGTTCTTAGCTGTTCTTGGACTGATTCTATTTCTTTTCTGTCAGTGCTAAAATATACCGGGTCAACATAATTTCTTTCTGTATTGCCTTTAAACCCAACTATTACTCCTCTTTCAGGAACAAGAACTCTGCCCTCTTGACAAGAAGTAGTGCCATTTACAACAACCTGCTGATAATAGACAATTTTCATCTTAATCTACGAACTCTATGCCCAACTCTGTCTCAATCTCTTTTTTCTTTTTAGAAGCAGCACTTCTTTTTGGGCCAAATATTTGGGGGCTTGTGACGCCTGTAACTATTATCATGACTCTTATTGTGTTTTCCAGATCTTCAGATATCTGGGCTCCCCAGATTATTCTTGCGTCCTCATCTAGTCTGTCAGAAATAGTTTCTACTACTCTTTTTGCTTCATCTAGTGTCATGTCATTGCCGCCAGAAACATTAATTAATGCGCCATTTGCGCCATTTATGTTAACGTCTAACAAAGGATTATTAATTGCTTTTTCAACAGCTTCCACAGCCCTATTTTCAGTGTCTGATTCTCCCACTCCAATCATTGCGACTCCGCCTTTTTCCATTACTGTTTTAATGTCAGCAAAGTCAAGATTCACTAATCCTGTTTTAGTTACCAGCTCAGCTATGCCTTTTACAGCATTTGTCAAAATTTCATCAGCTACTTTAAACGCAGTGTGCAGTGGCAAGTCAGGAGCCAGTTCCAATAGCTTGTCATTTGGTATGACAATTAAAGTATCAACTGTGTTTTCAAGCCTTTCCAAGCCAATCATTGCGTTTTCATATCTTCTCTGGCCTTCCATTGCAAAAGGAACTGTAACAATCGCAACTGTCAAGCATCCCATTTTCTTTGCGATGTCAGCAACTACCGGAGCAGAACCAGTTCCTGTTCCTCCTCCTAAACCGCATGTTATAAATATTAAATCAGAACCCTGTAGCTTTTGCTTAATGTCTTGCTCATTTTCCCTTGCAGCATCCTCACCTATTTTTGGAATTGAGCCAGCTCCTAATCCTTGAGTTAACTCTTTTCCAATCAGGATTTTTGCATTTGCATCAGAATAAAGAAGATCCTGGGCATCTGTGTTTATGGCTATTGTCTCAACACCTGAGATTCCAACTTCGCTCATTCTTGTTATCGTGTTGTTTCCAGCGCCGCCGCAGCCAACCACTTTAATTCTGGCTTTCTGCTTTGTAACTAATTGCTCTAATTCCTCATCAATTGGAGAATGTTTTTTAGGTTCCTGCTTATAATAGTTAGAATGACCTTTAGCGCTTAATATTATAGACTCCATTTATCCACCCTTTTTATTTTTATTATAAATCATCTATTTAAATTTATTTATTCTCCAGTGGTTGTTCTATAAATGTTACTTTTTTAATCTCTATAATGCGTTCTTTAATCTTGTCTGATATGATTTCTTTGACTTTATCATCCAGCTTCTTGAATTTGATTATAGCTTCATCATCTTTTATCTCAAAATCAGGCTTTTTTGT
>CAYRAU010000035.1:0-4270 GCA_964422525.1 Candidatus Woesearchaeota archaeon | reverse complement strand
TCTTGCAAGATAAATTGTAAGCATTCCCGAGCCTGAGCCAGCTTCCAAAACAACAGAGTTCTTGCTTATATTTGCGTAAACCAATATTAATCCGATATCTTTTGGCAGCATTATCGCAGGACCTCTCTTTATTTTTTCAACCTGGTCCAGAAAATTAGCTTTCATCATAAAGAAGTCCCTATTTTTATTTGATTTTACCTTATCTTTATTCTTTTTTAGTTCAGACTCTTTAATCTGGCCGTTTTTGGTGTCTAAATTGCCTTTTTCCCAGTAATACTTGTTTCCTTCGAAATCAAACAATATTTTTTTAATCATTTTCTACAATCCCATCTAATCCAAAATCTTTTCTGTAATCAAAATTCCTTTCTCCTTGAGCATATCTTGATGCATATTGATCCACCCAAAGCAGTTTTGCATTTTGAGCAGATTCGGCTAATTTATTTTCCCTGCAAAAATCTAAAAACCTTCTCATTTCTTCTCTTTCCCCTACTATGTAACTGCGACTCATTTTAAGCTTTCAGAAATTAAACCAGAAACATCTATTAAACTATCTTTTCCAGGAATTGTATTGGTAGCTATGATTTTCTTGACTCCAAGCTTTTTTAATTTCAGATAAGCATTCTCAACATTCAAGCCATGAACTGCAATGCAATAAATATTCTTGGCTTTATGTTTTTTAGCTTCTTTTACAGTTTCAATCATTGTATGCCCTGTGCTTATAATATCGTCAACAATCACAACGTCCTTTCCTTTCAAGCTCACATTGTTATTAAGCCTTATTTTAACGCTTCTTGAATTAAATCTCCTTTTTCTCAAGACAATTGCGTGGCTCTTAACATGCTTGGCTATCTCTTCAGCCCACTGGTAAGATTCAGCATCAGGCCCGATAATCAGAACATTCTTCAAGTTCTTTTTAATGTAACTGGAAATTAATTCATTCGCTGAAAGCCTTACTGGATTTCCTGAAAATACCTGCTTTAAGCTTTTATACCTGTGCAGATGAGGATCTACTGTAATTATCTTGTTAAAATTATGGAATAGCTTTCCTATTATTTTGCTTGAAATTGCCTCTCCTGAATTAAATCTTTTATCCTGCCTCATGTAACACATGTAAGGGGCAACCAAAGTTAATTTTTTAGCTCCCAGTTCCTTAGCAGTATGGCTTGCTAATATAAGATCAAATATTTTTTCATTTGGATTGTTCAAAGACTCTATGAAAATAACTTCTTTTCCCTTGACATCATCTTTAAATCTTAGGTAAGTCTCTCCATCGGGGAACTTCTTTAATTCTAATTCAGAATATTTTGCTTTAACTTGCCTTGCAATTTTTTTAGCTAAGGCTGAAGAATCAGAAAATCCTATCACCGCTTTTTTCATGTAATTGCTAAATTTCTTAGTTATTTAAAGTTTTTTAATCTTCTGCGCTTTGCTCTCTCCATAAAATATAATAAAGCCCGTTGTTTTTTACTAAGCTTTTATGATCCCCTTGTTCTACAATCCTTCCTTTTTCAAAAACATAAATCTTATCAACATGGGATATTGTTGAAAGCCTGTGGGCTATTGTAATAATTATCAGTCCAGGCCTTTCTTTTGAAATATTCTTTATTGTCTGCGTTATTTGCTTTTCTGTCAAAGAGTCTAATGCGCTTGTTGCCTCATCAAATATAAGGATGTTTGGCTTTCTTAATAATGCTCTTGCAATTGCAAGCCTCTGCTTTTCTCCGCCTGAAAGCTTTATTCCGCCTTCTCCGATTTTCGTGCTTAATCCTTCAGACCTCATCATTAGATGCTCTGCTGAAGCCATCTTCAAGGCATCTATGCAGTCTTTGTCAGTTGCTTTATTATTCACAAAAGTCAGATTTTCCCTTAAAGTTCCTGCAAACAGCTGAGTTTCCTGGGAAACCAAACCGATATTCTTTCTCAATAAACTGTAATCTATATCCTTATGAGGAATGTCATTAAAAGAAAGAGTTCCTTTTGTTGGCTTGTATAAACCCAAAAGAAGCTTAGTCATTGTTGTCTTGCCGCTTCCGCTTGGGCCTACAAAGGCTATTTTATCCCCTTTTATTATCTCTAAGTTTATGTTATTCAATGATTCTTTTCCGTTTGAATAACTGAATGATACATTATCAAATCTTATTTTGTCAACAGATTTTATATCCTTTGCATTTCTTGGCTTTGACTCTGGCTGCAAATTAAGTATTTCCTCCAGTTGTTCATTGCTTGCTTTTGCTTCCTGATAGCTTGAAACTACGTTCCCTAATTCTCCTAGAGGGGCAAATAAGAAGAAGCTGTAAAAGAAAAGGCTTAGAAACTCACCCAAAGTAACCTGGCTTTTGTACAATAAGAATAGCATCAAAAATAGCAAGCATGCTCTTACTCCATTGACAATTGTCCCCTGCGCAAAGCTAAGAAGTCTGATGTACTTTATTTTCTTTAGTTCCAAACCTAAAATTTTCTCATTTACATTGTTTAGCCTTTTTATTTCCTGATTTTCAAGGCCTAAGCTTTTTACAAGCTCCACATTTCTCAGAGTTTCTGTTGTTGAGCCTGAGAGCTCTGCTCCTTCCTTAACTATTTCTTTCTGGGCTTTTTTTATTCTCTTGCTTACAGCAAAGATAAACAATCCTATTGAAGGTATTGCTACGCTGAATGTCAATCCAATTGCCCAGTGGACATAGAAAGCGTAAATTAGCACGAACAAGAACCCAATTAAAGACAAGAATATTATATTTATCATGCTTTCAATCATTTTCTGAGAGTCCTGGCGCGCCTTCTGCATCTTTTGCAGGACTTCCCCAGATCTTCTATCTTCAAAAACGCTGAAAGGCAGCGAGAATGTATGCTGGACGCTGTATGAATACATGTCTGTCCCTACTTTTTGAGTTACTGCATTCACAAAATAATCCTGAAAGTTTTTTGCAACTCGCGAGACAAATGCAACGCCTACAAAGGCAAGCAATAATAAGCCAACCCCTTTCAAGAAAACCTGAGGCTCTAGCTCATTGAATTTTGTTGCATAATTGTCAATTATCAGCCTTATAATCTGAGGGTCTAATAGTGAAAAAACCTGGTTTATGGTTGCCAGAACTAAAGCTAATATAAGCAGCTTCTTGTATTTCTTGACATAATCCCACAATAAAATCATTTTAATTAAAAAGTAATGCGGAGAACAGGATTCGAACCTGTGTAGGCACTAAGCCAGCAGCTCTTGAGGTTAGGCGTTACTTTTTTTCTTGTAACTCTGCCCCGTTTGACCGCTCCGGCATCTCCGCATGTGAAAAATTAACAATTACAAGTACTTAAGTATTTTTCTAAGAAGGTTTTATAACAGGAGCTTTATTATACGTTTCAATAAATAATTTCTTCAGAAACCTAAGAGATATAGGCTTTGTAACATTGCTATTAAAAAACGGAAACCTTAATCTGGCAAACAAGCTAATTTACAGGCTAAAAAAAGAAATTACTTTACGAACTTAACCTTTATTTTCTTGCCATAATCAATTACAGCAAACTTGCCTTCATGAGAAGAGCCAGTATTTATAATTAAAGTTTTTCCCAGTTTAGCTTTTCCCTGATGCTCATGCATATGGCCGCAAATATAAACCCTTGGCTTGTGTTTTAATATAATCTGCCTTACAAGACAATCGCCATAGTGCTCTCCCTTGGCTAATTTATGGCCTTTCTGGCTTATTATATCCAAAACGCCGTAAGGAGAATTATGGCCTAAAAATATAGCATTGTTTTCATTCTTAAACAGCCTATTAAGTATTTTTTCCCTGGCCACATAGTCCTTTCTCATGCCGTTTCTTATTCTATTAAACTCTTTAAGCCCGTATTTTTCAGTAAATTTCTTTTTATTAATTGAATTATAAGCTCCCGGATAGCTTGATTTAGTGTGGCCAATTACGTTTAAATTTTCAAATTTTGCCTTGGACATATCAATCAGATTAAAATTTTTGAATCTTTTAAGCTTATTATAAAATTTATTTGAGAAATGAATGTAATCATATTTGTTCTTGAAAACATTCTCCTTAACTCTCCACCCAATTTCATTGTATTTAGAATAATCCCAGTTGCCAGTAATTCCAAGCACAGGCTTCTTTAAGCTTGACAGCCATTTTATTGAATGAACACCAGACTCCAAAATGCCCCACATTATTTCATTGAATTTTTTTTTGCCAAGAATTTCCTCCATGCTTTGCCCTTTTTTTCCATAAACCTTTTTAAAAAATATTTTGCTATATTCTTTGCTTCCGGAATAATCTCC
>CAYRAU010000034.1:0-4386 GCA_964422525.1 Candidatus Woesearchaeota archaeon | reverse complement strand
GCTACCTCTTTTTTTGCTAGCCATTAATAAAAAGCATTGTTGTAATATATATATACTTTTCGGTTTAATTTTTGCAATTAGTTTTAACTTTTCTTCTTTTTCTTCACAGCCTTAACCATCTCTTCTTCAGCAATCTTTCTTATTTTATTTATCACATCATTTGGAATGTCTGCCTTCAAGTCTTCTTTTAATTCATATAGAAAATCGAACAAGAATACCGGAAATATATAGGGTGTAACGCTGGCTTGATAAACGCTTTCTTTAATAATTATTTCCCAATCAACTTTTGTAGCTTTAATAATTTCATGAACATCTTTCCTATCGCCAGCTCTTTCAGTAGCGCACTTGGTTATAATCAAATCTTCTGCGGCAAGAGATTTAACAATAAAATTCCCATATTCGTAAATTAGTTCTACCCTTTTTTTCATAGAATCGCTGAGAACTGTGCTGATTATTTTATTTAAGAATAAATCAAATCTTGCGTCTTCTCTTTCCAATAAAACCGGCGTATTTTTCTTATTGAAGTAAAGAATTTTGCTTTCTCTTTTATTATACCCTAGATTTTCTAATGTGCTAATAATCTCCTCCCTATCATTTTCATGCTCAAAAACCAGGTCAACATCTTTTGTTTCGCTTTTCATCCCATAATAAAGCATAGCACTGCCTCCAATAACATAACATTCAATCTTTTTTTTTAATTTTTTCCCGATTAACTCAAATATCTCATTTTGTTTTTTTAAATCAATCATTCTTTGTACCTCATTAAATCCGCCATATTAAAAGGGATACAAACATTCCAGCTCTTTTCTATACTCTGAAAGTTTTTTGATTTTAAGCCCCTAATAATGTACCTTTTTTCATTTTTTGCATTTAGCAATAACCTTCTTGTTTTTTTATCCATCCTTCTAGTCTTTACTATTCTTCTGGCAACATCGTATAAAGCTCCAACTTTTCTCCTTACATTTTCCGCCTTAGCAAATCGGTATAACCTAGGCCAGTTTTCTACTTTTTTAAACAAGGCTAGAGAAGCAAGTATAAGTCTAAATTCCTCTGACTTAATAGCCCTTATTATAGCTTCCTCAATTGTTAATTTCTTGTCTATAATTCTATGTTCATAAGGTTTAACTAGCTTTATTGGCGAATTTTGATTAACGACTTCATATAATCCAGGATTGCCAACCTTTGGTATTTTTCTTCCTACCCTATAAAGCCTAGGCTTTTTTCCGCCACCAGATGTTTCAACATAACCAAGCTTTCTTAATTCCCATATTTTTTTAATGGCTGTACTTTTTTTGATGTTTAACTTTTTAGCAACTAAATCTATTGTATTAAGTCCTTCAAGCTCCTTTAATTCATATTCTATGGATTGCTTCATGTAAGTAATGCATTATAACTAATATATAAACTTTTCTATAAATATATAATAAAATTAACGTTTATATTAAATCTAGGTCCAAGCTATGATTATTCTCTCTTTTTAATCTGCCAGGACTTTGAAGAGCTTTATCTATCTGCTGCTGAGACCAGCCGTTCTTCAACAATGATTTTCTTATTTTTTCCTTGGAATAATTCTGGCTCATTGCCTTGCTGATAAATAAAGCCAATCTTTCAAAATTAATCTCATCAACGGCTTTGTCAACAACTGGCCTTTTGTATCCTTGTTTCATTAATATGTCAAGAATCTTTTGAGGCGGAACATTCTTGTTCAGCATACTGTTCAATTTGGATTTCAGTTCATTTTGACTGGAACTTTCCTTTGGTTTTGAAAAATCTTTTGCAGGCTCTTCAGGCTTTTGCACATCCATATTGCTCAAATTAGAGCTGGAAATCTCTATAGGCCCGTTATTAGAATCTATTATATTTTTCTCAGGCATCTTCTGCTCTTTATTATTAAATTCAGGCTGAAATTTATCATCCTTGAATAAACTATCAATCTGATCTTCTGATAGATTGAGTTTTTTCCCAGAAGCAATTCCAGCTTTATGCTTAAGCTTGTATTTCATAAAGAAAAATCCGCCAACGCCGATAAGAATTATCAAAGCTAATGTAACTCCAATAGTTGTGCCTGATGCTCTGCCTACAGCAGCCCCTGTAATATTATTATCCTGGCTTGGCTTGTTAAATATGGCAAAAAGCAAAAATGCCAAGATAAAAAACATAACTACAGCAGTAGAATGATTATTTCTTTTCACCTCTCCAGCCATAAAGAAAACAGCCATTAAGGCTTTATATATTTTATGTTTACACTACTAAAAATACACTACACTTACTTAAGCTCTTTATTTACCATGTCTCTCAAGGACTTAAAACTATCCTTAAGCGAATCAGCTGCCTTGGCCAGGGCTTTTTTAGGATCTTCTTTTTCAGTCTCGACCAATATTTTTGGGCTGCTTACCAATGGATGCTCTATGCTGTAAGCTGCGGCTTTGATGCTTTTGTCCTTCCAAAGCTCTTTCCTCAGAGCATTGCATAAAGTATGATCTTCGCCTGTAATTTCAACTTCAATCTTATTTTTATCTTCCTTTATTACATTTATTTCCATGCTATAAAAATTATATATTAGTTTTTTAAACCTTTCTGTTTAGCTTCCAGCATCCGGCCTGGACATTATAAACCGGCTTTTTGTGGAATTTCAAAGTTTTTTTGATTGGCAGGTTGAATTTAAGCATCAAAATGCTGGAAAAATCATAGTCCTTTGCCAGGGCTTTAATAAACTTCTCAGACGTAATCTTATGAATGCTGTAAATTGAGTCAGCCAAAGACATTGCTTTCTCCAGAAACTTCTTGTCTATGTGCTTTTCCTTGGTTCCAAAAGGCGGATTTTCTATAACAACATCAGCTTTTTCAGCAAAGCCAGAAATATCATTGTTAATTATTTTGTAATTCTTGAAGCTAAGAAGCTTAAGATTCTTTTTAAGTATAGTTGCTGCTGATTTATCTTTTTCCACGAAGTAAACAAATCCTGCATTAAGAAGCAAAGCGCCAATCCCAAAGATTCCTGAACCTGCCCCTAAATCAGCTATTATCTTATCTTCCACATCTTTATTGTAATAAGCTGCCCATAAGACTTCAGCGGCAACCTCGGAATCTGTATTATACTGCTCAAGCTTTACATCAGGATTCTCAAATGTTTTTAATTTTGAGAGGAAAATAGACAACTGCTTTTTATTCATTTTTCTTAATCTTTAATAAATCGCCTATAGTTAAAGAGTTATTTTTTAAGTCAAGCTTCTTGGCTTGTTCAGGCATCTGCTTGTAAGTTAATTTTATCCTGAAGAACTGCTCTATCTTTTTAGCAAGCTTTATGGAAGGCGTCATATGCCCTATCTCGAGTTTGTGTACTGTTGATAATTTTTCTCCAAGCTCCTTGGCTAATTGCTCCTGAGTCATATTAAGCGCTTCCCTGGAATTTTTTATTTTTTCCGAATAATCCTGGGAAATAAATTCCTCTTCCCTTAAGCCTTGAACATTAAATGTTTTTCTTGGCTCGTCTTTTATCAATGGTTTTGCCACAGAAACAACTTTGCCAAACTTTTTGCAATTCTGGCATACCTTTACCATGCTGCCTTCCACTATTGCATCATCAAGATAATCTGCATTTTTCCCGCATAAATCGCAGCTTGCCATTTTATTTATTATTCAACCCAAGCAATATTTTAACTTCTTCAGAAGACTTAAAGCCTGAATATAGCTTTTCATTAATTATTACTGTAGGAGCTTCTTTAACCCCATATATCTCCTTTAGAGTCTCTAAGGCAGTATTGTCAGTATTAATGTCAAATGAAAATATCGCAATGCTCTCAGGATAATTATAATATAATTCATTTAGAAGGAAACCCTGTGTTTGAGACATCTTATCCCTGCCATCTTTGTCCTCTTTATTTGTATAAAAGAAAAGAATGATATTCTGATTAATGTTGCTGCAGCTTATTTTTAAATCCCTCAGCAACAGCCACGTTTTTATCTGAACAAGCTGATAAAATTCTTTTTGTATCAATACATCCGGATCATCTTTCCCCTGGCTTATTTCCAATGCTTCTATTCTTTCTCCAAGGCTTACCTTATCTTTGAGCAAAGACTCAAGCTCAAGGCTGCAAAAATCAGTTTTGCCAATGAGCTCGTTTTTAATGTCTACGCTTGTCAACTGAATTTTAAGCAGGTCCTGCTCTCTCTGAAACTGAGATGTTGTGTAATCTGAAAACTCCAGGCCGATAAAAAGCCCTATGACAAATATTGAAACTGTTACTATAAATGCAGCTATGTACTTGCCCTTGCTTACATATCTTTTATTTTCTACCATTTTGGCGTTTTACCCACTAAAAAATATCCTAATGAGATTATCCAAAAAGTTATTAAAACAAATGAATATATAAAAACATAAACTAG
>CAYRAU010000033.1:0-5108 GCA_964422525.1 Candidatus Woesearchaeota archaeon | reverse complement strand
TTTGTTCTTGATATTATTGACCATAATGATTACAACAAGAAATTTGGCTATAAAAAGAAATAATAATGTTTATAAAAACATAAAATAGTTTAAAATCATGAAAGAAACTCAAGAAGGCATTACTGTCAAAAAAGACCAGGATTTCTCTGAATGGTACAGCCAAATACTGCAGAAAGCAGATATTACCGACATAAGATTTGGCGTAAAAGGCTTCGTTGTCATAAAGCCATGGGGCACATTAATAATTGAAAACATGTTTGACTTGTACGAGCAAGAGCTACAAAAGAGAAAGCACAAGCCTGTAATCATGCCTTCAATAATTCCTGAATCTAACTTAAAAAAAGAATCAAGCCATATCAAAGGATTTACTCCCGAAGTGTTCTGGCTTAATATTAAAGGCGAAGAAAGAGTGGCATTAAGGCCAACCAGTGAAACTGTTTTTACTCCGATGTTCAGCCTGTGGGTCAGAAGCCATAGGGATTTGCCATTAAAGCTATATCAAAGAGCTGCTGTATTCAGATTGGACACAAAAGCAACCAGGCCCCTAATACGAGGAAGAGAATTCTACTGGCTAGAAGCTCATGACGCATTTGGAACTAAAAAAGAAGCTGAGGCTCAGGTACAGGAAGACATGGTTATGACAGAAGAAATAATGCATAAGAAATTCGGCATTCCATTCCTGCCAATGAAAAGGCCTGAATGGGACAAGTTTGCAGGAGCAGAATACACAATAGGCTCTGATGTCTTAATGCCAGACGGAAAATTAATCCAGCAGCCATCAACTCACCTAATGGGGCAGAAGTTCTCCAAGGCATTTAACGCCAAGTTCACAGATGAGAAAGGCAATGAAGATTATTTATGGACAACTGCATACGGCCCTGCAATATCAAGAATATTGGCATCTGTAATTTCAATGCATGGTGATGATAAAGGCTTAATACTGCCATTCTGCATTTCTCCCGTAAAGTTAGTGATAGTTCCAATATATAATAAGGACAATAAAGCCAAGGTTTTAAAATATGCAAATGATGTTGCAGAGAATTTAAAAGACTATAAAATAGAAATAGATGACAGGGACAATTACAGCCCAGGCTGGAAGTTTAATGAATGGGAATTAAAAGGCGTTCCATTCAGGATAGAACTAGGTGAAAAAGAATTAAAAAATAAAACATTGACATTGTTTGCCAGAGACACTAAAAAGAAAGAAAGCATTTCTGTCAAAGACCTGAAGAATCTAAAAAAGCTTGGGGAAGATTTTGATGAAAGGCTGAGAAAGAAAGCTGACGCTTTTGCAAACTCAAAACTTGTAAAATGCAAGACAAAAGAACAGTTAAAAAAAGCCCTTAATGAAGGCAATGTTGCAAGAGTGGAATGGTGCAGCACAGATAATCTTGGAGTTAAATGCGCTGAGCAAGCTGAAAAGTTATTTAGCGCTGATGTAAGAGGAACTATGGCAAACAAAAAAGAAAAGCCAGAAGGCAAATGCATCATATGCGGCAAAAAAGCAAATGAAGTTGTTTACATAGGAAGATCTTACTAAAATAAATTCTTAAGCCAATGCCAGAATCTCTTATGCCATGGGGCTTTCTCGACAATCAGCTCCATGAAAGCTTGTTTTGACAGCAAACTATTTTCAGCCTTAACAATGATTGTCTGGCTTTTTTCATTAGTCAAATCCAAGTTGAAATCAATGTTTTCTTCCTGGTTTATGCTTAGTTCATAGTTAAAGCATTCCTGCCTGAAGCAGACTTTAATATCATCCATCTTGTAGTTTCCGGTGTTTGTAACGCTGCATGAGATAAATGCGTCATCAAGGTTTGTATAAACAGGCTTGTCCAAACTGCATACTAAATCCAGGCCAGTAACAAAGTTATTTTCCTCTTTTTCGTTAAGCAAGTTAATTCTTGACTCTGCTTCTTCCAATGAATATATATCTTGCCCAGAGCCATACTCGAGTTCAGTTAAGGCATTCTTTCCATATCCATCAGTTACTTCTATTTCTGATGTGTAAGAAAACCCTTTTCTCAAATCATCAGGCACGGGAATTAATTTAAATACCTTTTTCGTTTCTCCGGGCTTCAGCAATAAATCAATCTTGTTATCCTTGAAAACAGAAGGTCCTTTGACAATGTAAAGCGTTACAGGCAGATAATAATAAGCCAGGTTTTCTATTTCTATCTCCAAAGGAGCATAGCTACCAGGCCCGACATCATTCTCCAAAAGATTAATTTCAAAATCTATTGGCAGCTTATATGGATTTTTGCTTCCAAGAACATCAACTGTAAAGTTAAAAGGCTCAAAATCAATGTCAACATCCCTGTATTTCCATGCATAAGCAATGCTTGATTCTCTTGCGTCAATGCTGTCCTGCATTTTTATATGCGTAGCATCAACATAGCCATATTGGCCGTATGTAGGATCAAACGGAACCCAGCCTTCCCCTGGAAAATAAACCTCAGCCCAGGCATGTCCTCCAAAGCCATTTATAGTGTTTGAATAAGAGACTCCAGGCACGAATTTTGCTTCTATGCCGATTGACCTTAGCATTGCAATGAACAAGGCTGTCAGCTCATCGCAGACTCCTCTTTTATTGTCTAAAACCCATCTGGAGCTCTGAGTGGCATCCGCAGTCAATGTCTCCAGGCTGTAATTGATGTTTTTGTTAGTCCATAATGCTATTTTATAAACAGCCTCGTAAAAATCATCAGTGCCTTTGACTATTTCATTAGTCTGCTCCCTTATTGAAATGTCATCCGAATTTATCAAGTCAGTATGCTGCAGATAAACGCTCTTAACTCTTTGATGCGGAAAATTTATTTTGTTTCTTATCTGCTTAAAATTTACATCAGAAGATACCTTGAAATTAGCGTTGTAATCCAAAATGCCAGGACTTGGATTATTGAAATTGTAAATTATATGGTCTTCCCGCTCCAGCAGGTTAAAATTCTGGTTTGAATCAAACTTTTTGTCAAATACAGAAAGAAACTGGCTTTGCTTTGGAAAAAATGTTAAGTTAAGCTCAATGTAATCAAGCTCGTAACTGTCTTTTTCAGGCACTATCTGGGCTCTTGAGAACAAGTTTATATCCAATTCAACATTTGAGTAGCTGTTCAAGTCATCCTGCGCATTAACAAATGGCAATAAAATTGACAGGATAAAAATCAGCTTGATAAAATTATTTCCCGGCATATAATTCTAGGTTGGAAATGAACTTATTAAAATCTTCCTTTTTTATTGTGCCGCCCATTGCATGGTCATGGCCCCCGATATTGCCGTTTACATCATTCAATATCTTGCTGTTTAATGCATTAAGGTTAATTCCATTGCTGCCTGTCCTTACGCTCACTCTGTAATAATCATCCTTGTCTCTTGCTACGACCACTATCTTGTCATTAAAGTGATATATCAGCTCATTTGACAGCTCTGCGCTAAAGCTGGTTTTGGTTGACGGATAAGTGAATGCCAAGACATTGTTTCCAGGCTTGGTTTTAAAGGCCTTATCTCTCAGCATTTTATACTCATTATTTATTTTTTCAAATCTTTTGAATACAAACCTTGCCCTTGCAGTTGTCTTGTTCAACAATTCATAAGGGTCTTTTATTTTCGTCAGTATGGAAATATTTCTTCTGACTTCAGACACTTTCCCCTTCAATAAAAAAGCGAACATTCTTATTAGCTCTCCGTATTTTGAATTGTATATTACATCTCCAGGCACTTTTACGCTTTCAGCAAGAAGATCAGGATATTGCTCTCTTAATTCATCAATCATATCAAGATGCCAGTCTGCAACAATCCCAGTCATTGCTACCCAAAAGTCATGCTTTGTAATTTGGTAGCACCAGTAGCTTGTAGGCCTGTTATCATTCTTATCTAGCAACCTTGGATTAAAGTAATGCACTCCTGGCTTTTTTACAGGCATATGATGGTCAATCCATATTACAGGGACGTTTACATTTTCCACAAATTCATGATTTATATCATACACATCCAGAATAACTATTAAATCAGGGCTGTGCTCATCAACTTTTCTTGCAAAAGATTCATTGTAATCTGGAACATCTTTTACAGAAATTCCCTTGCCTTTGCCAAAATGCCTTTTTAAAAGCAAATAGCTTGACAAGCCGTCAGGATCATCATCAAAGAAAAACAACGGATTCTCTGATTTTTCAATCCTTTCCCTTATTTCTTCTATTGTAATCATTTTAAGTTAAAAAAGCCAAATATTTATAATTGTAACTAATTTATGATAAGCATGCTAAAAGAAGTGCTGGCCGCATTATTTATAATTGTTGCTTTAATAATATTTGCAAAATTAAGCAGCTGGAAGTTTCATGGCAGAAGAGTTATAAGCCTGAAGGCAACAATTCTTATTTCCCTGCTTTTTCCATTGTTAATATTATTGTTTTTCCTTGCAGGATTTTTAATATTCATTATTATAGGATTTGTTTTATTAATTATATTCTTAATGTTTGTACTTGGAAGAAAAAAAGTTCATTATTTCAGGTTTTAAACGCCGAGCATTGCCCTTAATTCTTCAGTGGGCTTCCATGGCGGATTAAAAACAACTTCAACATCAACCTTTTTCACGCCTTTTATCTTCCCTATTTTTTGTTTTACTGATTCTACCAAGGCAGGGCCGTAAGGGCACATTGGGCTTGTAAATGTCATTCTTATGGAAATATTGCCCTTGTCTTCATCAATATTGTAAATTAATCCTAATGTATAAATATCTACGCCTATTTCAGGATCCTCTACCTGCTTCAAAGCTTCTATTACTTTTTCTATTTGCGCCATATAACTAAGTTTGCTCCAATTTTTATAAATCTTTGTCTGTTAAGTTTTGGCTCTCTGTCGCAATAATGGGTGATTATTCTTAAGTCGAATACAAGTGATAAAGGAATTTTAGGAGGGTTCAGGAAAGAGGCTAGATAGAAAACTTTATAAGCTTTGTAAATATATATTTACATATGTTAAAATTACTTAACGTACTATCACCATTTATAGAAGATTGTTATAGAGAATTTGGTGTTAGAGAATATTCCAGAATTGCAAAAATAACTGCGCCTACAGCATCTAAGCTATTAAAGGGTTTTGAAGTTGAAGGTCTT
>CAYRAU010000032.1:0-5127 GCA_964422525.1 Candidatus Woesearchaeota archaeon | reverse complement strand
TCTCTGTGCTTTAACTTATGGTCTTTTCCAACAACTCTTTTTGTTTTAACGTCAATTGCTTTGATGAAATTATCTCCAATGTCAGTATGCAGCGCAAAAGCGAAGTCTAGTGCAGTAGAATCTTTTTTCATAAGGAAGCAGTCCGGCAAAATTCTGCCTTTTGAATCCTCAAGTTTATTTAATCCGCCAGGGAATATGGCAATGTAGCCAAGCAGGTCAAATACAGCCTTGTCAAGGACTTCCTGCACTCCAGTGCTTCCGTATTCTTCAAGGACATTTTTTCTTATAAACTCCAAAGCTTTTCTTTGTCTGTCATTTAACTTGCTATCATTAATGACTTTGAAGTCTTTGTCGCCTGGAACATATTCAATTAATTTGTTTTTTGCAGCTTCCTTCAATGCAATTTCCGCATCAGCAGAACATGGGATTATTTTATATTCTTTGTATTTTTCTCTTGCTTTTTCCAAATTTAATTTGCTTCCAGGAACATCTATTTTATTTGCAGCTATTACTGTTGGCTTTGTTAATTTTCTTAATTCTCTTGCAAGATTAAACAAATCATCTTCAGACCATTCCATTGGATGATGGATTAAGTTTAGCTCATTTATAGAATGCTGCACCATTAGCTCATTTACTTTTAATCCAGATAGCTGTTTTGCAATTGCTTTTTTAATATCCTGATTTTCCTGTTTTATAGTTCTTGTAAATTTGCCCCAACCTTTTTTTAATATTCCCAAGTACCACATGTCAAGTTCATATTCCAGGAATTTAATGTCTTTAGTTGGATCATGGCTTAGGGGATTTACAGGCTCTCCTTTTTCATTTGTGCTTCCAGAAATATCAACAACATGGATTAAAGCATCAGCTTCTCTTATATCATTAAGAAATTCATTGCCTTTTCCAAGACCCTGGTAGCTTCCTTCTATCAGTCCGGCCACATCCATAAGCTCAACAGGAACAAACCTGTAATGATTCATGCAAAATCCCTTGCTTGGGTTGCATTGAACCTTAAATTCCTTGTCAACGCATTCCAATCTTACATGCCCTGCCCCTTTGTTTGGAGCTATTGTGGTAAACGGATAATTAGCTATTTCAACTTCTGCAAGAGTCATGGCTTTGAAGAAAGTTGATTTTCCCACGCTAGGTTTTCCAACAAGTCCTATTAACATAATTATAAAACAATAAATGTTTTTAAAAACCTGCCTATTCCAGCAAAAGCAAAGCCATCATGACTAAAATGCCAAGAATGAACAAGACAAGCTGCAATATGGAACTTTTTAAGCTTACTTCTTTATGCAGTTCAGGTATTAAATCAGAGCCGGCAATGTAAATAAATCCGCCAGCTGCAAATGGTATTAAGAATGTTGTAAGGTTTTCAACGGAATTGCTTAATATCAAAGCTATTACAACTCCTAAAATTGCTGTTAACGCTGTCAGGAAATTAAAGAACAAGGCCTTACTTTTGGAAAATCCGCCGTGCAATAAAACTCCAAAATCTCCGATTTCTTGAGGTATTTCATGAAGTATGACTGCCAGTGTTGTTGCAATGCCGACAGGAATGCTTACTAAGTAGCTGGCTCCAATTATTAAGCCATCAATAAAATTATGCAAAGCATCTCCAAATAAGTTCATTACAGCAAAAGGATGAGGATGTTCTCTTGAAGTTGGAAGATGGCAATGCCTCCAGTGAACTACTTTCTCAATAATAAATGATATTGCAATGCCCAATAATAAATAAATTGAAACCTGCAATGTAAAACCGGATTCCTCAACTATCTCGGGAAGCAAATGTATAAAAGCGTCACCGAGCAAAGCTCCTGCAGAAAAACTGACCATGTAAATCAATACTTTCTTGAGCTTTTCATGCTTAAATGACAATGTTAAAACGCCTGCAAAAGAGATTAAGCTTACAATTATAACGCTTACTAAAGAATAAAGCCAGAAATTTGCCATTATCTATTAAATTTTTTCTTATTTTTAAATCTTGCGTAAAGAAGCAAGCCTATTACTGCCAGTATAAGGATTGCAGTTATTATTACTGTAGAGGTTAATCTTCCATTATTGTTTTCTGAAATAGCTCTTCCTGTCAAGGGCGTTGGATTTGTTTGCTCATTTTCAATTGCATTGTCTAAAGGACTTTCAACAGATTGAGTTTCTATGTTTTCTTCAGAAACTGTTTCATTTGCACTTGCTTCTTCCCTTGCAAACCTTCTTGATGCCCCTGAAGCACCGCTGCTTGAAGATTGTTCTTGTTTTTCCTCGCCAAACAATCCATAGACGCTAAAATGATTTACAGTAATCTCAACATAATTCTCTTCTTTGTTTACAAAAGAGTCTAAGAATACCCATGTTGAGCTGGTTTCATTGTAAAACCCAATATTCAAGCTTTCTTCATCTAAACCAAAACTTTCCAGCTGCTCATCCGTGTAGTAAAACCTTATTGTTGCATTAATTAGGCTGTTCTTTATAGAATCATCAACTTTAATGTCTTTAAATATGTTTAATTTGCTTGTATGATTGACATTTTCAGTTATGTTTATCAAGCCATTGTAAACATTGTCATTTGTTCTTAAATAAATTAAAGTATTTGTGTTGTTTATTATTGTTGCATTTCCTTCTAAAATGTTAATATATCCTGAATTCGTAATGTTATAACTTGTTGGAATATCATCCTGGTAGTCAAGGCTTAAATTATAAAATGTGGAATTTTCATTATGAAGAGTTATTTTAAATCTTATTTTATCAGAGCTTATAGATAAAACATTATCTGCTATGGCATTCCAGCTCTCTCCAGAATCTGTTGAGTAATAATAAGAAACATTTCCGTTTGAGCTATAATTAACTCTTCCGGATGAAACTTCCTGGTTGAAGCTTAAATCATCTGTAGTTATGGAAGATTCAGTGTAGCTTATATTTGTTATATTGTAATAAGTCAGGAAAGGATGCGTTATATTAACGTAATCAATTTTAGATGTTCCAGCGATATTAAACCATTGCTTTCCTGAATTGAGATTCTGCATTGTTATACTGTACCATCCTTCTTGGCCTTGGTAGTTTAAACTTCCGTAATTGCTTGAATCGCAGAATGTGCTTGCTTCGCATATATAATAGGTAGATGAACTTCCTTTGATGTATAAATTAATTATATCATTATTGTTCACTTGGCTATCAAATTTAATGTCCAACAGTTTATTTGCAGCCATGTCAACCAACTGATTATCTTTGCTGTTTAATCTACCAATTTTATCTTCTGGATTATGGTAAGCATAAGAAATACTTCCTTGGCTTGAAGATATAAAATCAAATTGGATGCTTCCAGGCACTACAATATTAAACTTGTTTTCGCTTGAGCCTAAATTGCTTAAAGTTATGGTATAAGAGGCGTCATCTGAGCCGTTGTAGCTTGCCAGGCCATAACCAGGGCTTGAGCATATTTCATTAATATCACAAAGCCAGAAATCTCCTGCACTTCCTGCTTTGATTAAAACATTTATCGCATCGTTGTTGTTAAGATTATTTGCGAATATTACATTAAAAATTTCATTGCTTTGCACACTCTGTTCTTTATTATCGTCTTGATTAATCTTGTCAAGCTTGTCAGCTGCGTTGAAATAAGCTTTTTCTATTTCGTAATAAGAATAGTTTTGGTTTGATAATTGCATGATTTGTATGCTTGGTTTCAGCTTGAATTCATTGCCCGAACTATTAATAAAGTTGTTATCATAGCTTAATGTAAAATCATTCAAGTCTGAGTGCAGGTCTGAAATTACATGACCTGTAGGACTCGGGTTTAAAAAATACAGGAATGTTATAAATGCCAAGACTATTATGAACACTAATGCAGCCTCTTTTATTTCATGCTTGTGTTTTATCACAAATATTGATTGCTGTTATTGATATTTATAGCTTTTCATTAGAAACTTTTAAATATATACCTTAACCATTTTAGCTTATTGGGCCCGTAGCTCAGCCTGGTTAGAGTGCCAGTCTTATATGACTATCTAACCAACAAGTCTAAGACAGCTGGTGGTCGCCGGTTCAAATCCGGTCGGGCCCACTTTAACTTAATTTAATAATTAAGCTAGAATATTAACTTTGTAAGTTTGCAGCTTTAATTTATTGCTTATAATTTGTGGCATTCTTGCTGCTGTGGTTGTCGCAACTATTAATTCTATCTGACTTGGACCATTAGCTCTTAATCTTAATGCAGAAAGCCTAGAAAGTGTTCTATACACAATATAAACTGATGATAAATTATAATTACTTGAAATCATAAAAGTGCCATGTTTTTAATTTTTATAATTGTTTTGATTAGCAATGTTTAAAAAGCATCATTATTTTTCATTTCTGAGCTCCTGTAGTCTAGCCCGGTCAAGGATTCGGCCCTTTCGAGGCCGAGGCGCGAGTTCAAATCTCGCCAGGAGCATATATTAAAAAAGAGTTCTGAAACAATTTGCTGGAAAAAATTTACTTAAAAAAATAATGTCTATAAAAAAGCTTATATATAACATAAATTCCAAAATCTTAATGATTAGCGAAGAGGCAATAAAAGAGGCTTTTAAAAAAATAAAAGAGGAAATAGCCTTAATCAAGGAAGAACTTAATAGCATAAATTCAAAATTGGACGGCTTAAACAGCCATGAAGAGCCATATAAGGAAGAAGATAATAATTTAATACAAATAGAAAATTAAGATTACTACTGAATATGAAAAGAAGTTCTAGACGTTGGAAGAAGAAAGGACAGATGAGATGGAAGTGGCAGAGAAAAAGAATTAGAAAGGAAAAGAGGAAGAGAAAGGCTCAAAGCAAGTGACTTTGACAACAATAAAGTTTATAAGCAAGTTGTTTTTTCAAACTATTACTTTTATGAGGAAGATAAAATTTATCTTCTAAAGTTCTCTAAAAGCAGGAGCTTTTAGAAAGTTCTAATGAATACTTAATGCAGTATTAAGTATGATGTATGAACAGCAGCCATGTGATAAAGCTAATTCCTTTTATATTATATGCGACCAAAGAAATACCCGTTGATCCTGCGGGAGACCGCTGCTATTGGAATCCTATTTAGACATGCAAGTTTGGGGTCTATATGACACCGGCACAAGGCTCAGTAACACGTCGATAATCTA
>CAYRAU010000031.1:812-5281 GCA_964422525.1 Candidatus Woesearchaeota archaeon | reverse complement strand
ATATATATTACAACAATGCTTTTTATTAATGGCTAGCAAAAAAAGAGGTAGCTCTAATAATTCTATAAACAATTTAAATAAAGCCTTAATTGGTCTTGTCGTCTTAGTCGGAGTATTTCTAGCTGTTGGTTCAACTGAGAATAATGAAGGTTCAATCAGCGGTTATGTTACTTTGCAATCTTGCGCTGATTTAAGCAATGTGCAAGTTGGAAGCCTTGGCTTAGGCAACAACAAATATTTATGCGATGACAGCACAAGTGTTGCCAGAAAATTAGAATGCTGGGGCGGAGACGCTAATCCAATTATCGGTCAAGTTAAACAAGGCTGGAAATGCGAAAGATGGGGATGGTACTGCAGCGGAAGGAGTGCTTCTCAAGGAGGATTTTGCTGCAATGGCGTAATACAGCAGCAAGCTTGTCCAGCTCAAACTCAACCAAGTTCAACTCAGCCAGCTCAAACTGTTACTGCTCAGGAAACTACTTCTGTTGTAACAGGAACTTATGTTTTAGGGTTAAATGACATGGTTAAAGTTGGCGCAAATTCAATTGTTATGTCAGGACCAACTACATTGAGAAGCGGCATAGAATATGTTACTATCAAAGTGGATGGGGTAGCAAGAGAATTGCCTATAGGCCAAGAAGCAGTTGTTATTGGCGGATTAAGCATAAAAGCTGTAACAAGAGAATATGAAACTAATAAAGGATTAAAATCAGTTACATTCACAACTTCTTATACAACAACTTCAACATCGCAGGAGTCAACAGTTCAGACTTCAACAGTTGGAGAGCCAGTTGTATACACCTTGGTTTCAGGCAGACCTCTTTACATTCAGGGAAAACTAGTTTCTTTAATTAATCAAGTAACAACGACAGGCGGACAAGAATACTTTACAATTGATGTCAGTGGCGTAAGCGGTCAAGCCCACATAGGAAAAGAAGCTGTAACAATAAATGGTTTAACTTTAAAAGCAGTTGGCAAAGAATCCAAGCCTAATTTTGGAGTTTCAGCTGTAATTTCTGTAGCTAGCACTCAGCCTGCTCAGCAAGCAGTTGTGCCAGCATCACTTGATGAGTATACTTTGGCTCCAGGAGATATTATCAAGGTAGATAACAAAGTAACAATCAGGGTTGAAGAGGGTTTGGTTTCTGCATCTCCAAATGACAGAGTAAGATTGTATATTAATAATGTTTACATTACTGTTCCAGTAGGATCAAATTATGTTATTACTGATTTAAATTTGACAGTAAAAGACGTTGTCATTGTCAATAAAAGATTAACAAACATTATATTCAAAATACAAGGCAGGGTTGAAATGTTAACTCCAGCCCCTGCAGCACAGCAACCTCCAGCAGGACAAGCTCAACAATTAGCGCCAAACGAGCATCTATTGGTTCCTGGCGAGAGCATCAAGATAAATAATAATGTAGTCTTAAAATTAGAGGAAGGTTTGCTTGAGACATCTTCAACAAGAAGTGTAAGGATGTATGTTAACAATGTTTATAATTACATACCTATAGGAGCCAGCAGCATTCTTGCAGGCATAAACATAGAAGTAAAAAGCGTTGATTTTAGCAACAGGAGATTGAATAGCGTAATTTTAAGAATAGATGGAAACGTTGAAAAAATAGTTCCTGCAGCAACTGATGCATCTCAATTGCCTCAAAATGTTTATTTGTTAAGGCCTGGACAATCTTATTCAATAACAAACAGGGACATATCTATTGGAAGGCAGGTTGGAGATTATCTTGTAATTAATGTTGATGGAACATCCAATAATATTCCTTTTGATGGCCAAACTGTAACTCTTGAATATGGCGGAGGTTTAGACATAAGTGTATTAGAAAGGAACTTTGAGCCAAATAAAGGCTTAATTTCAGTAAAATTAATGGTCAAACAGAACCCAACTCCGGGTGACATTGCTTCAATAACTGTAAAAACAGTTACATTAACTCCAGGTCAGACAAGGGAAGTTGGGGACTTAACCTTATCCTTAATACCCGGATATGAAAACAGGTTTGTATTTGGTCAATTTAAGCTTGTCCGTCATTTGCGCGTAAACGTTGATGGCAGGCTTTTGAAGCTTGCTGAAGGAGACAAAGAAATTGTTAATGGCATGTCTGTAAAATTAGAAAAGGCAACTTATGATGACAGAAGAAAAATTGTTGTCAGTGCTGTTTTAGCAGTAGATACTGCTTGAATTTTAATTAGAAATATTTAAATAATCATCTTAAATTATTTATTCTATGAAAACATACCTTGAAATGGTTGTGGTATTCTAGCTTAATTCGCCTATCTTAATAAAATATAGGTTGCTCAAATGGACTTTAAAAAAAATTATGACCCAAAAATACGCGAAAGAGAAATCATGAGCTACTGGGAAAAAGAAAAAATATACAAGTTTAATCCAAACAAGAAAGGAAAAATTTATTCTGTAGACACTCCTCCTCCAACTGTTTCAGGCAAGATGCATGTTGGCCACGCATTCTCTTTTGCGCAGCAGGATTTCTTTGTTAGATATCACAGGATGAAGGGAGATAATGTATTCTATCCGTTTGGCACAGATGACAACGGCCTGCCAACTGAAAGATTGGTTGAAAAAATGAAAAATATAAAGGCAAGAGATATGCCAAGAGATGAATTTGTAAAGTTATGCAATGAAACTCTTGATAAGGAATTAAGGAAAAAATACATAGAGGACTGGAAGAGAATAGGCATAAGCTGCGATTGGAGCATCTTTTATTCTACAATTAATGAGCATTCAAGAAGAATAGCTCAATGGTCATTCTTGGATTTGCATAAAAAAGGAAGAATGGAAAGGAGGGACGCTCCGGGCATGTGGTGTCCTGAATGCCAGACCGGAATCGCTCAAGTTGAGCTTAAGGATAAAGAGCTTGACTCAACATTCAATGATATTGTTTTCAAGGTTGATAACAAAAATTTAGTGATATCCACAACAAGGCCTGAGCTGCTTCCGGCATGCGTTGCTGTTTTCTACAATCCAAAAGACAGCAGGTATGCAAAGCTAAAAGGAAAGAAAGCAAAAGTTCCATTATTCAATTTTGAAGTTCCAATATTGTCTGACGAGAGAGCAGACCCTGAAAAAGGGACAGGCATTGTAATGTGCTGTACATTTGGCGATCAGACTGACATGGAATGGCAAAAAGCCCATAAGCTTCCGATAAAAGAGGCAATAGGCAAGGACGGCAGGATGACTGACATTTCATATAAGTATAAGGGATTAAGCGTCAAGCAGGCAAGAAGAGAAATAACAGAAGATTTGAGAAAAGAAAACCTGCTTTTAAACCAGAAGCCAATCAAGCATATTGTTAATGTTCATGAAAGATGCGGCACTGAAATTGAAATTATAAAATCAAAGCAGTGGTTTGTAAGGTATCTTGATTTAAAAAAAGACATGCTTAAATGGGGCAATAAATTAAACTGGCATCCTGAATTTATGAAGAGCAGGTATGATAATTGGGTTAAAGGCCTTCAATGGGACTGGCTTGTATCAAATCAGAGATTTTTTGGAGTTCCATTCCCAGTATGGTACTGCGCAACATGCGGGGAAGTTATTCTGGCAAAAGAAGAGCAGATTCCAGTTGATCCTATGAAAGACAAGCCAACTGCAAAATGCAAGTGCGGCTCATCAGATTTTATTCCTGAAAAGGATGTTCTTAATACTTGGTTTACAAGCTCAATGACTCCGCAGATAGCAATACAATTAATGCCAAAGAATTTGCAGAAAAAATTGTTCCCAATGTCTGTAAGACCTCAAGCCCATGATATAATCACTTTCTGGCTTTTCAATACTGTTGTTAAAAGCCAGCTGCATTATGGAAAAAATCCATTCAATGATGTTACGATATCCGGCTTTGTGACATTAAAAGGAGAAAAGATGTCAAAATCAAAGGGCAATATAGTTGAGCCTCAAGATGTTATAGAAAAATATTCTTCAGATTCATTGAGGTTTTGGGCAGCAGGCTCAAAGCTTGGCGATGATATGAACTACCAGGAAAAAGATGTGGTTACAGGCCAGAAAACAGTTACAAAATTATGGAATGCCTCAAAGTTTTCAGCAATGCACCTTGAAGATTATAAGGAGTCAAAAGTCAAGCTGGAAGCTATTGACGCATGGCTATTAAGCAGGCTGCAAAAGGTAATTAAAATAAGCACTGAATCATTTGAAAATTATGAATATTCAAAAGCCAAGTCAGAAGTGGAAAATTTCTTCTGGAATACATTCTGCGATTACTATCTTGAGATTGTTAAAGACAGGCTTTATAATCCTGATAAAAGAGGCAAGCAGGCCAGATTGTCAGCCCAATACACATTGAAAAAATCTTTACTGGAAATATTAAAGCTGTTTGCGCCATTCATGCCGTTCGTTACAGAAGAGATTTATTTAAATTACTTCAGGGAATCTGGAAAAGAGAAGAGCATACACTTAACTTTATGGCCAAAATATGACA
>CAYRAU010000031.1:0-802 GCA_964422525.1 Candidatus Woesearchaeota archaeon | reverse complement strand
TAAAAAAGCAGACAGCGTCGGTGATTTGTTCATAGAGATTCTAAGCAACATCAGAAAGTTTAAAGCGGAAAATAAAACTTCATTAAAAGCTGAGATAGAATTGACTTTGGATAAGAAAGATAAGATAAAATTAAAGGATTTGTTGGAAGATTTAAAAGCTGTTGCAAGTGCTAAAGAAATAAGTTTCTCTGATAAATTTAACATAAGGTTACTGGAAAATGGACAAGAAACAACAGCATAAATTAAAAGCATTCATTAAAAACTTGGAAAAAGTTAGGGGAAGGCATACGGAATTGGTTTCTGTTTATGTTCCTGCTGGCTACGATTTAAATAAAATAATAGGCCATATAAAAGAAGAGCAGGGAACAGCCTCGAATATCAAGGATAAAACAACTAGGAATAATGTTATTGATTCCCTGGAAAGGATTATCAGGCATTTAAGATTGTTCAAGAAAACACCTGACAACGGACTAGCAATATTTGCAGGCAATTTTTCAGACAAGGAAAGCCAGACAGATATTCAGGTGCATTCAATTGAGCCGTCAGAGCCGTTAAACTTTAGACTATACAGATGCGACCAGACATTTGTCCTTGATGCGTTAAAAGACATGCTTGATGTCCATGACACTTACGGCTTGCTGGTTATTGACAACAGGGAAGCTAATGTCGGAACTTTAAGAGGCACTGTTATAAATCAGATAACGCATATGACTTCCGGGGTTCCTGGAAAAACAAGGGCAGGAGGACAATGTATTAATCAAGAGAGCTTAGTGCAGCTTAGTAATGGCAATATTCTTGAGAT
>CAYRAU010000030.1:0-5413 GCA_964422525.1 Candidatus Woesearchaeota archaeon | reverse complement strand
GTCCAAAGGACACAGCATTAGCAGTGCTGCGCAATACCAGGTTATGCGACCTCGGCATAGAACTAAGATTAAATGGGTTTTTTTAAAGGTTTCCTATTAGCTTATATTGCAGGCTAAGCCTATTCAAAACCTTTAAAAAGATATATCCGCCCATATTGCTATAGCAGGGTAGGACAGTCTGGAGTGTCCGTCACTATTGACAAAATAGCGGAAGGGGCTCATAAGCTGTTCTGAGACACCCGAAATGAAGAAAACAAATGTTCTTCATGGGCAGAGGTCGGAGGTTCAAATCCTTCCCCTGCTATGCTCTTATATTTTTTAAGATGCTTTGGGTTATTAGAACCAACTAATGAAAACCACTTACTTGTCTGAGACTTACCGTTTAACTGAATCCTAACTTCGCCTTTACCAATATGATAAATACCAAATCTAAAGTGATAGTAATCTAACATTTTTACAAATTGGTTTTGCATGGGTGAAGGACATACTTTCATTTCAATTCTTGGGTAACGAATCCCATTATTATTCACAATCGCTAGACACCCGTCAGTATCAAAATAACCTCTTAAAATATGTTTATACATACATTCTCTGAATAAATTACTTGGAATTTCTGCTCTCTTCCATTTTGGAGATTCAATTAAACCAAAACCCAGAATTTTCCTTATTAAAACCCTATTAAAAACGAACAAATCAGAGGTATTTTCATTCTTCCTATGTTTTACAATAGTTTTAACATTAAACAAGTCTTTAATTAGATTGTTTACATAATTCAAATATTCTATATCTAAAAGGGAATTAAAAGAAATCTTTAACCTATGATCTTTATTTGAGATGTAACCATCACCAAGCATAATACCTACAAATTCAGCAAGTTTAGTATTCATATTATAATTAAGTAGGTGTCATTTATAAACTTTGGTCTAGGACTTGTCCCGTGTCCGATGAACGCAACATTTATAATAATTAATAATCAAAAAACACTATGGAAAAAGGCAAATTAATTCTAGGATCAGATGAAGCTGGCCGTGGATCAATAATAGGCCCATTAGTCATGGCAGCTGCTGTAATGAAAGAATCAGAGCTGTATAAGCTAAAAGAGCTTGGCGTAAAAGACTCTAAGCTATTGCTTAAACCAAAAAGAGAAAAGTTGTTTGAAGAAATTCAAAAAATAACAAAATTTAACATAATAAAAATACAGCCAGATGAAATAGACAATGCTGTAGACGGAAATAATGGGTTAAACCTCAATTGGCTGGAAGCAGAAAAGACAATAGAACTAATTAATTACTTTAACCCTGACGCAGCATACATTGACTGTCCAAGCCCAAATATTGAAAAATACAAAAATTACCTTCTTGCAGGATTAAAAAATAAGAAAATTGAGCTTGTAGTTAAGCACAAATGCGATGTTAATTTTCCAATATGCTCGGCAGCTTCAATTTTGGCAAAGGTTACAAGAGACAAAGAAATCAAATTAATAGAAGAGAAATATGGCAATGTAGGCCCAGGCTATACAAGCAACCCGATAACACAGAAATTCCTGAAAGAAAACTGGGAAAAACATCCTGAAATATTCAGAAAATCGTGGATTACATGGAAAAACCATCATGCAGAGAAGCAACAGAAAAGCTTAAAAGAGTTCTAAAAAGGTTTAAATATAATAAAAAAACATTCTAGAGAGAGCATATAATGGCTATAATAAAGAAGATTACGGCAAAGGGTTTCAAGTCATTTGCTAAGCATACAGAACTGAATTTTGACAATGGATTTAACTGCGTTATAGGTCCTAATGGCTCCGGCAAATCCAATATTGTTGATTTAATAACATTCGTTCTTGGAAAAACATCTGCAAAACAAATGCGTGCGGAAAAGTCAGCTAATTTAATCTATAACGGCGGAAAAAATAATAGTCCCGCAAAAGAAGCTGTTGCATCAATAGTATTTGACAATTCTAAGAGCGAATTTCCAATAAAAGAAAAGCAGGTTAAGGTGACAAGAATAGTAAGAAACAATGGAAATTCAATATATAAATTAAATGACAAGACAATGACTAGGCAGCAAATACTGGAAGCATTAACATCAGCTAAAATAGATCCAGATGGCCATAACATAATTCTTCAGGGGGATATAGTCCATTTCATGGATATGAAAACAGAAGACAGGAGAAAAATCATTGAGGACATTTCAGGAATATCAATGTATGAAGACAAGAAAATAAAGGCCTTAAGCGAACTTGACAAAGTTGAAGAAAAATTAAAAGAGGCTGGCATAATACTGACAGAGAGAAATGCTCATTTAAGGGAATTAAAAAAAGACAGGGACCAAGCAATACAATACAGGGACTTGGAAAAAAACATAAAAGACAATAAAGCTACTTACATTAATTTGCAGATTAAGTCCAAAGAAGACAGCAAAAATGAAATTGAAGGAAAGCTAAAAGAACAAGCTGTTCAAAAAGATAAGTTGCAGTCAGCAGTGGATTCTATTAAAGGAAATATCAATAGCATAAAAGAAGAATTAAACGCAATAAACAAGGACATAGAGCAAAGAGGGGAAAAAGAGCAGATCAAGATAAGCAAGGAAGTAGAAGCATTAAAAACTACTTTGATTGAAAAAACCAACAGGCTTGAAACCTTAAACAATGAAATTTCAAGGATAAATCAGAGAAAAACTCAATTGACAAGCAACATAAAAGAGTTGGATGCAAAAATAGAAGGCCTGCAAAAAGAATTATTGTCATTAAGCAAGCAAAAATCCTCAATAGAATCAGAAGACAGCAAGCTGTTAAATTCCATTAAAAGCTTCAAGGAAAAACACGGCATAATTGACGAAGACGAGCTTGAGAAAAATATAGAAGATTCTCAAAACAATTTGTTCAGCCTGCAAAATGAAAAGCAGGTTGTATTAAGGGCATTAGACAGAATAGCTGTTCAGCTTGAAGACACGAGCAAGAAATTAGAATCATCAAAAGACCTTGCAGACATAAGCAAATTAAAGCAGGAGCATAAAAAAACCCTGGATAGCTTGAAAGAGGCAATGAATAATGATTTAATTTTAACATCAAGATTGTCAAAAGCCAGGAAAGATATTAATGCATTTGAAGAAGAATTGACTAAGCTAAATCTCCAGAATTTTGCTGTCAAAGAAAACATAGCAATGGACCTGGCTACAAACAAAATATTAAAATCAGGCATAAAAGGCATTTACTCGACAGTTTCTGATCTTGGAGAAGTTGACAATAAGTATTCATTGGCATTGGAGGTAGCTGCGGGATCAAGGATAAAAAGCATTGTTGTTGAAGATGATTTAGTTGCCGCAAAGTGCATCAAATATCTCAAAGACAATAGATTGGGCGTTGCAACGTTTCTGCCATTAAACAAAATTAAAGGCAAGCAAGCTTCAGAATCTGCAAAAAAGCTTGCGGGTGAAGCAGGCGTCCATGGATTTGCAACTGATTTAGTTAATTTTAATCCAAAATTCAAGAATGTTTTCTATTATGTGTTTGGCCCGACTTTGGTTGTTGACAAGATAGAAACTGCAAGAAAAATAGGCATCGGCACTGAGAGAATGGTTACTGTGGAAGGGGATTTAATTGAAGTCAGCGGTGCAATGGTTGGCGGCCATAGAATGAAAAAAACAGGCTCATTCAGGCAGATGGACTTTTCAGAGAAAATAAAAAGCTTGGAAGAAGAAAAGTCAAAGCTAAAATCTGCCATAGATGATTTGGAAAAAACAAAAGGCACAAGTGAAGGCTCTATAATGAAATTAAGAGAACAAAAAGCAGTGCTTGAAGGCGAGATGCTCAAGTTTGAGAAGACTGTTGGTATGTTTGACTTGGAAAAGCTGACTGAAAACAAATCAGAATTATTGAAAGAAGAAAAGGAAAACAAAGCCAAATTAAATGACATTGAAAAACAGATGGCAAAACTAAACAAGGAATTAGAATCATTAAAGGATAAAAAAACCAAACTAAGGTCAACAAAAAGCAAAGAGCTTGTTTCTCTGGAGGAAAAGAAGATTTCCGCAAGAGACAGGCTGGCAAACATTGAAAATGAAATAAAAAGCATCAATACCCAGATCAACAACCTGTTTATTCCTGAGAAGAAAAGGACAGAACAGATAATAAAAGATCATGACAAGGAGCTGGTTGACTTTGAAAAAGAAATCAAGCAGCTGGGCGAAATAATAAAAAATTCCAAGGTTTCTTTAAAAGAAAAAGAAAGGCAGGAAACAAAATTCTACAGCGATTTTAAGGTCTTATTCAATAAAAGGAACAAGCTAAATGAAGTAATGCAGTCAAAAGACTTGGGCTTGTCAAGAGAGGAAGAAAAAATAAAGGCAATTGAGCAGAAAATAAACAACATCAATCTTGACAGAGCAAAGGTAGTTGCTGAGCTAGAAGGCCTGCAGAAAGAATTTGAAGAATTCAAGGATAACAAAATAAAAAGAGGAATGAACCTGGATGAGTTAAGGTTTGAAATACAAAGATGCGAGAAGGAATTAAACAAGCTAGGCAATGTTAATTTAAGAGCCCTGGAAGTTTATGAAGAGCTTGAAAAGGAATATGGCAGGATTATGGAAAAAACTGACAAGCTTAAATCTGAGAAAGAAGATGTTCTAGAAATGATGAAGAAAATAGAGGCTGACAAAGGCGAAGTTTTCATGAAGACTTACAAGGTCATAGCTGGCAATTTCACAAGAATATTTGACAGCTTGTCATCAAAAGGTCCGGCAGTGCTTGAACTGGAAGACAAGGAAAATCCTTTTAACGGCGGCATTGAAATAAAGGTAAGAATAACTGGAAACAAATATTTAGACATTAAAAGCCTGTCTGGCGGAGAAAAGACTCTGGCAGCTTTAGGATTCATATTTGCAATACAGGAGCATCAGCCAGCTTCATTCTATTTGCTGGATGAAGTTGATGCTGCATTGGACAAGGCTAATTCTGAACAATTATCAAAACTAATAGGCCAGTACAGCAAAGGAGCCCAATACATTGTAATAAGCCACAATGATAACATAATAACAGAAGCTCAGCAGATATACGGGGTTTCTATGCAGCAAGGAATCAGCAAGGTAACAAGCTTAAAAATTTAATTCTGAGATTCTGCTATCTCTTTTAAAGTTTTGCCAAAGCGATCTTTAACTTGCTCTTCTAAAATAGGCATAAGATGCTTTTCGCTTAAAAAAGCGCTATAATTATTGAAAAAAGCTATTGCTCTTTTTAATTTGCTTCCACCAGGATTAAAATAATCAATAAGAACATTTATGCCATTAGTTGCAAGGTATTCTTCTGTCCAGCGTCTGGCATCTCTATTATAATCCAAGACAGCACTAGGTTGCTTGGAATACCTCATTAAAAAGTCTGAATCTATTGCAACAAAAGAATGCACGTGAACTCTAGGTTTTA
>CAYRAU010000029.1:0-5960 GCA_964422525.1 Candidatus Woesearchaeota archaeon | reverse complement strand
GAAGAAAAGATAAAAATAAGAAATAATCAAAGAGCAATAATATCAAATATTCAGCTTGAGCTTACAGGAAACCTCAATGAAGTAATTCAGGTGCCTGGAAAAATAGACAAGATAAACCCTAATGAGATTTTAGAAATAGGATTGTCTGTAAACAAAAACAAGAATGCCAAAATAAAAACTTATTCAGGCTCATTGATATTCAAGCATAAAGACTTTAATTTGGAGCTGCCTATCTCGGTTGATGTCCAGGAAAAGAAAGCTGAACCAGCTCAAAGTAATACTAAATCAGCAGATGATTCTTCCGGGAAAGGCAAATTACTTTATTGGATAGTGCCGTTTGTAGTTATATTCATATTTGGCATTGTAATATTCCTGAGAGCCAGAAAGCCTAAAAAAGAATCTTTTGAAGATTTCCTGAAGTCAATACAGGAGAAAAAATAAATTATTTTCCTTCTATCTGCTTTTTCATGACAGAATTGACTGCCTTTAAGTTCTTCATCATCATGTCATATTCATGAAGCCTGCCAACCAGGTCATTCAGCAAAGTGTTTATGTCGGTGTTATTTACAATAAATTTATTTGGATTTATTATTTCAACAGAGCTTGGCATGTAATCAAAGCAGAAACCAAACAAGTCCTCTATTTTGTCGAACTTTATTGTTAATTCAGAGAATATTGCCCAAAGCTTGTCCATCTGTTTTGCGTCAAATGTTTTGCTGTCAACGAGCTTGTAAGACTCCTTTACTTTATCTACTATTTTCTTCATTACTTCTTCCACATGCTCTTTTGGGCTGCCAACAAGCTCAATTACGCATACAGTTTCAACTTCCATAGGCTATGGACTTTAAAAAATTATATAAACCTTATCTTTTGAAGATAAAATACACTAAGATTATAATAAGGATGAATGACAATATATAAATCGCATAGCCGCTGGCTTTGACATCGCTTGATTCGTAGACAACATTTCCAGTCAATTGGTTTTCTTCTGTTTCAGGATCTATTAAGTCCGGGTTTTCCAATTCGCTATATAAGCTTACGTTCTGTTCTTCATACTCTGTTTCAATTATAACCTCTTCTTTTACAACCTCGCATAAAGAGCTTGTAATGCCTTCCAGAGTTATGATATGAGTGTCTCTTAAGTCCAGGCCTTCAACCACAACAACATAATCGCCGTCTTTTAATCCTTTATTGCAGTTCGGAACTATCTGTATTGGTATTGTCAAGTCATAGTCTGAAAGTTCCTTATAAGCATTAAACTTGCTTTGTTTGCTTGCCTTATTATCATTCTTTTCTATCCATGCAAGAAAGCTGCTTTTTGAGCTTTTTCCTTTGTATAAGCTTATCTGCACTTTTATGGTCTGCCCCCATTTAGCTTTTTTATCAGTTCCTAAATCCAAAAGCTTAACTATGTTTAATGAGGAATTTGTTGAATTCTTGATGCTTTTTATGAAAACATTCTCTTCATCGTTGTTATTGTTTAGATTGGCATCTGCGCATGAGTTGCTGGTTATGTTCCCATGAACTGTGTAAAGCTGGCCTTCATCAAGATTTGGGGTATTTTTATATGTTCTATGGTCTAAAACATTTTCAGCTTCCAAGTCACTGTATTCCTGCACAATATTGCCGTTGGAGTCCTCTATCCATCTTTTTAGTGTTAAATTGTTCTTGCCATTGGAGTAAGCCTTTGAAATAAATGATGTAAACTCAAAATCTTCCTGCGTGGAGCTTGTGTTGCTTACTGTAATGTCAATAGTCCAGTCGCAATTTATGAATAAGTTTCCATCATTGCTGTATCCTGGAGTGCCTGAAGATTCATACCAATTGTTGTTGTATAATGCCCATGTATTGCCGTCTGCAGTATTATTATAACTTGCAGAATGCATAATATTTGAATTGTTGTCAAGCAATGTTAATGTCTCTCCTGAATTGCTTAATCCATTGCCTATGCTGTCATCTTCAGCATAAAGCTTTATTGCATAATTGCTGGCATTAAAATTATTATAAACTCTTGTTGCATAGTCTGTTATTATGGCAAATCCAAATGCAGGTATTATTGTTCCATTATCGCCGTATAATCCGCCCAGCAATAAGTCCTGCTCAGAATCATCTGAAATCTTCCAGCCTTTTACATCTATTGCCTGGCTGTCGTTGTTAAACAACTCTATCCATTCATTCAAATCTTCATCCTGTGTCGGATTAGACATTACTTCATTAATAACAACCTGGGCATTTGCAGCATAAAAATTAAGCAGAAATATTCCTATTGAAAATATTATTAATTTACTTCTTGAATGCATGCTGTACTTCACTTAAAATATTGTTTACAGACTTATGGGCCGCTTTTGCTATATCCCAGTCAAAATCCTCGCTGGCAAACTGCTTTGTTGGAGATTCAACTCTTACATGTATTGAGTATTTTTTTCTCCTGTCTTTATTGCCAGAATCATCATAGATTTTTACATTAACTACAAGATTTGTTATATTGTTCAGTGCCCTGTGTATCTTTTCATACTCGCTGTTCATAACCTTGACTAGCTTGGCTCTATCCAGCTCATCCAGCCTTTTTAACCCAATGTATTTTATTATGTTTGCTTCTGTCATTTTAAGTTCAATAATTGCTGAAGATTTATTCCTTTCTCTTTAGCCAAGTTAATATCCACTGAAAAGCTATTTCCGCTCTTTTTTAATTCATCTATTTTTAGGAATGACCATTCTTTTCCGTCAAACCTCACTGCAATCCAGGGCTCTGCTCCAAACTTGTCTGAAAATTCCTTTAGCTCATTTATCTGGCCCTTGTCCAAATATCTTTTGCCTTTGCCTGATTTGCATTCTATTGCCAGGACTCTTCCAGCTTTGCCTGCAATCAAGTCAGGGCTTGGCAAAGGGCTTGAGCCTGAGCCTGCAATCCTGATTGACGCCCAGTTATTTTGATGCAATAAATGCACAAGTTCCCTTTCGGTCCGGGAGCCTTTTGCTTTCGACATAAATTTACTTATAATAATTAGAATAAATAGGTTTTGGTTACAAGCTAGCCAAGCATTCTTTATATTCAGCAGTCTGCTCCCACTGGCATTTGCCTTCTATGGGCTTGCATTCGCTATATTTTAGGCATTGATATTCTTCTTTAAATTCGCATGTAGTTATTAAATCCTTGACTTCATCTGCATTTCCGCAAACTTGGCTTGAGCATCCGCCGACTGCGCACTGAATATCTTCTTTTGTCTGGCTGTCTCCGCATCCAGCTATAAAAACAAGACTTATGAGAAAGAGATATGCCAAATACTTCATTTTACAAATCCTTTGATTGTATTGTGTTTCTCTTGTTTTCCTGGGCTCTTTCGCAGGCTTTCTTTATTAATGCCACAACTTCTTTGTTTAATGCTTCTGCAAAATCCTGGGAAACCTGCATTGGCTCATTCTTTCTGTTTTTTGCATAGTCCTTGAGCTTTGACCTAACAACCAATAATTCTGACATTTTTGCACCTCATAATGCTTAATAGCAACTTTCTTTATAAATCTTTATTTTGCTTCTTTTCTTGTTCCGTCATTATTATAGATGTAAACTTTGCCTTCTTTCTCATCAGCTGTTTTTTTATGAGAGCCGTCACAGAAAGGCTGATTTTTGCTTAAGCCGCACATGCAAATCCATCTCGATTCATTTCCTACCTTTATTTCCATAGGACCTTTCTCTTCTTTTTTTATTAATCTTGCCATTATTAACCTCCACTACAACTGCTCCAAAATCTTTATGATTCTGCTTTTGCCAATTGTCAATATAAAATTTGCTAATTTTGGCCCTTTAACCTTTCCTATTATGGCTAAATAAGCGCCTTCAAAGAACTTTGTATTTTCTAATTTTAATTCACTGCATATATTGTAAAATTCATCAAATAATTCCTGCTCATTATAATTCCTGCTCTTTAGTTTATTTAATAAAGTTTTTAATGCGTTTATTTGTTTAGCATCTAATCTGTCTTTTATCTGCTTGCTTATATTATCATTTATATTAAATTTAAAGTCATCAGGAGCGTATTTTTCCAGCCAGTTTAGTGCGCATTTAGCTCTTATTTTTACTTTGCTCAAGTCGCTTTTTTTAACATTCAAATCCTTTGCCATGTTGTTAATATTGCCTTCATAGATTTGTATTAATGTAGTCATGTGCCTGAATGGTATCTGCAATGGCATTTTTTTTGGTATTTTTCCTATGTAGCTCATGAAGTAAATCCCTTTTTGATTTTTCTCATCCTTTTCATTGCCTGCTTTTTCTTTGTTAAAATAAATTCTTTCACATTTATCAAAGTCTTCATACAGCTTTATTACATCTAAATCAAAGCTTATTGCGAATTCTGCATCAGGCCTTATTCCGGCAAACAGCCACATCATGACATTAGGCTCGTATACTTCCAAAAGCTGAGTTACAGTTAATGTAGTGCCTGCTGAACTTGATATTTTTCCGCCTTTGCCTTTTAAAGTAACAAAATCATATCTTTGGTATGTAGGAGCTTCTTTGTTCCATATTTCTTTTATGATTTGTTTTCCAGTGTCATAGCTTCCACCCATAGTGCTGTGGTCTTTTCCGCCCGGCTCAAAGTCAACATTTTCATAATTCCAGCGCATAGGCCAGTCAACTCGCCATGGCAGTTTAACAATGAATTTCTTGCTGAAATTGACGCTTCCGGAGTGCCCGCAGGAACATTCATAGCCTACACTATAATTTCCGTCGTAATCATTTACATCTGCTATTTTTTTGCATTTTTCGCAGTAAACATTCAATGGAACCCAGGAATCTGCCAACGGCTCTTTTCTGTATTTGTTTAATATATTAATTATCTTATATTTATTGTCCAATGATTGTTTAATGCCTTCTACATATTTGCCTGACTTGTACATCTTGTTTTGTTTTATGAATTCCACTTTAAACTTTAAGTCTTTAATGCCTGATTCTAATTCTTTTTCAAAATGTTCAGCATAAGTTTTATGGCATTTGAACGGGTCTGGAATATCGCTGTAAGACCTGCCAATGTATTTTGAGAACTCATCCGGCACATTCTTAGGCACTTTTCTAAAAGGATCAAAGTCATCCCAGGAATAAATAAATTTTGATTTCTCACCTATGTCTTTTAATGCTTTAGAAATAAAATAAGTAGTAACAATCTCCCTAAAATTCCCTATATGAACTGTTCCGCTTGGAGATATTCCTGATGCACATACATATAATTTCTTTTTGCCTTTTTCCTTTATTATCCTGTTTGCAGCAGAATAAGCCCAATGCTGTTTTTCCATGCTTAGAAAATCAATATTAGATTTAAATAACTTTCTTTAAAATAAAAAAGAAAAAATAACAGGTTTATTTGCCTGTTAATCCAACAATGCCAACAATTGCAGTTAGAATTCCTAAAATTGTCTGAATTGTCTGCTGTGTGCTTCCTGTAGTTGCCCAAGCAAAAATGACTACAAGTACTCCTAAAACTAATGCACCCCATCCTAATCCTTTCAAATTAACACCCCCTTTATTAATACTAAACATATAGAAATTTAATATTTAAAGGTTTCTACATTGATTTACCACCAAGTTATAATAATTTGGCAATAAAAATATTATTTTTATCAGAAACTATCTTGGCTTTTACTCTGCTTCCTATTGGCTTGCTGCAATTAATCAAAGTTATTACTCTGTTTTTTGCAACTCCAATCATCTGATCTTTCTGCCAGCCTTCTTTCTTGACTTCAACATTAACAATCTCATCTTTATTGAATTCTTTTGGTATTGCCTTTCGTCTGAATATTTTGTAATCATTAGGACCTATCTTTAGTTTTACATCAAATTCCTTTTCCCATTCTTCCAGCTTCTTGTAAAACTTCCAGTAAGTCATTTCCTTGACATTTTTCATCTTTCTTCCTGTTTTATGCACTTCATATTTTTGTATGCCAATCCTGCATTTTAATTCCTTGGAAAA
>CAYRAU010000028.1:0-6045 GCA_964422525.1 Candidatus Woesearchaeota archaeon | reverse complement strand
ATCTTATGACATCAGCAAATTAATTAATGAAATGCAATTAGGAGAAAATGAATATAAACTATTTATTTCAGGTCTTTCTACAACCCGTACAGGACCTGGTGAGAATCAATGGACAACTGTTAAACTAGAAAATGTCGGAACTGATGGTTCAGTATTAGTTGATGTTAATGGTTATAAAACAACAATCTTTCCTCATTCAAGTCCAGCAGCTGATCTAGCCATTGAGAATGTTGCTATTACTATTGTGGAGACTTTCTACGACGGTATTAATCAAAAAAATAGCTACGCTATTTTGAAAATTGTAAAATTACCAATAGTACCTCTTGTACCTCCTAACCAAAAGTGTGTAGATTCTGATGGCGGATTAAATTATTATTTAAAAGGAACTGCAACAAATCCAAATGCTCCAGAATCTTATTATAAAGAAGTTACTGATTATTGTGGCAATATTCCAAATTTGCTACAAGAAGCCAATTGCAATAAATATGATGGAGTTATTGGTATATCCGGCTATACCTGTCTAAATGGGTGTTTAGATGGAGCATGTGTAGGGCCAGAACCTTCAGTAACAATACTTCCAATACCAACAGAATCACTTTCTAAACCAAATGCAGAAATTCCACAAGCACAGCCACAACAAGTATCTTGTACGTCAGGCTGCTTAAGCAATGGGGCTTGCTTGCCAATAGGAACAAGGACAAACGATGGATTATATTGCTCATTAAGCCAGGTATTGGAAGCTCAAATGCTTGAAGGACAGGTTTGCAGCAATAACTTTGAATGTAATGGAAATGCATGCGTTAACGGAGAATGTATAAGCTCATCTGTATGGCAGAAATTCTTGGGTTGGTTTGCTAGACTAGGTCTATAAACAAAATCTTTTTATTCCATAAGGTTTCTTTAAACAGATGTCTAAACTGAAAAAAGCATGGAATTTCATCTGGCACAGCAACAGCATCTGGTCCTGGATTATTAATATTATTTTGGCATTCTTAATAGTTAAATTTCTAATATATCCGGGATTGGGATTAATATTGGGAACAACTCATCCTGTTGTTGCTGTAGTTTCAAACAGCATGCAGCACGATCAAGGCTTTGAAGAATGGTGGAATGAAAATAAGGAATGGTATTTAAGCCATAATATTAAAGAAGAGGATTTCAAAAACTTTGCTATGAAAGACGGTTTTAGCAAAGGTGATATTATTGTGTTAAAATCAGCAAAAGATATAAGCATCGGAGACATTATAGTCTTTGAGGGAAACTCAAATAATCCAATAATTCATAGAGCAACCAGCTTGGAGCCGTTGCAAACTAAGGGGGATAATAACCCAAACCAGTTCCCAAGTCTTGGCGAAACTAATATAAATAGGGGTGAAGTTATAGGAAAAGCTGTGTTTAAGATACCTTTATTAGGCTGGGTTAAAATCGGCTTTACAAATTTGATAAATTAGAAAATGTTTTGTCCAAAATGCGGTTCAGTGTTGATTATTAAGAAAGATACAGATAAGCTGGGCTGTTCCTGTGGCTATCAGGCAAGAAATTCAAAAAACCTTGTTATCAAGGAAAAAATGGGCTCTGTAAAGAAGATTGAAATAATAGACAAGACTATTGAGACCTTGCCTAAAACAGATGTCAAGTGCCCTAAATGCAATCATGACAAGGCATATTACTGGATGGCTCAGACGAGAAGCGCAGACGAGGCTGAAACCCAGTTCTTCAGATGCGTTAAGTGCAATCATTATTGGAGAAATTATAAATAATGCCCGAATCAATTAGAACATACCCATTTATAGAAAAGAACATTAAAGATTTGGATATAAAAGACATTAAAGTTTCTATTTCGGGAATAATAATTGACAAGACTGAAAATTCCGTAATTTTAGAGGATGGAACAGGGCAGATAAATGTAAGCATAGAAACAGAGCTGCCTGTTAATTCTTATGTAAGAGTGCTTGGAAGGGTTTTGCCGTATGATGATTCTTTAGAGGTTCATGGCGAGATAATTCAGGACTTTTCTAAAATAGATAAGCTTTTATATAAAAAAGTTAAATCTCTTTTGTAAAAGAGGTGATAGATGTTACATTTTAACTTAAAGAATGTAATAATTGGAGCATTGACTTTAGTGCTTGGGGCAGATAAGTTGTTGCAGCAGTTTAATTCAGGCTTCATACCAATCTCGATTCCAGATCCTGTTTTCTTTGCAGTAATGGTTCTTGCAGGCATTATACTCTTGGTAAAGGGTTTGGGTCTTGGCAAGCACCAATATTACACTTAAATATCTATTCTGAAACACAAATCTTTTAATAAGACATTGCTTTTTTCTACTCAAGGGTTAAAATGAAGTTGACATTAGCTGAACCAAGATATCTTAAGGATCCAATCAGTGTTATTTCTGAATTAGTCAGCGAGGTAAGAATTAAGGTTGACAGTGATAAGATTGAATTGATTGCAATGGATCCGGCAAATGTGGCAATGATTGTCTTCAGGCTTCTAAGCTCAGCTTTTGTGGAATATGAATTAAAAGAGCCTGTTGAACTGTCAATTAACTTGGATAACTTAAAGCAGATTTTAAGAAGAGCAAAGCCAAGCGACACACTGACATTGCAGCTGGATGAAGGAAAGAACAGGCTAAACATAAATCTTAAGGGAGAAAACAACAGGGATTTTCATTTAGCCTTGATAAACATTGAGGAAAAGGAGCAAAAGATTCCTGATTTAAAATTTTCAACCAGAGTGGAAACATCAGCTTCATTGTTTGACGAGGCAATAGAAGACATGGATGTTGTTTCAGATTCTGTTGCATTAATTGCTGACTCAAAGAAATTCATAATTCAGGCAGAAGGAAATTTCAGCCAGGCCAAGGTTGAGGCAATGCCAAGCGAAGATACTATAATTAAGACAGGCCCTGATGTGGTAAAGTCAAAATATTCTGTGGAGTACCTGAAAAAGATAATCAAGGGATCAAAGCTTGCTGAAAACGTTGTGATCCAGTTTGACAAGGATTATCCTCTGAAAATAGATTACATTGTCAAGGACAAATTAAGCCTGTCAACAATACTTGCTCCCAGAGTTTCCAACGATTAATGGAAACATTTATTAATCTGGTTTGATAAACTTGTTTATGCGTAATAAAAGAGGCCAGGTTACCATATATATTATTCTCGGAATATTAATTCTAGTTGCAATAGGCGTTATAATATTTATTTCTAACACTTCATTAAGGGCAGGATTAAGCTCAGAGAATGATGAAGCATTTCTGGCAAGCCAAGTTGAGCCTTTAAGAAGTTTTATTGATGGCTGCGTGGAAAATATAGTTAAGGAAGATTTGGCTTTATTAAAAAAATATTCTGGTTATCAGCAAGAAAATGTTTACAGTCTTGATTACAGGGGCGCAAAAATAAATTATTTAGTATACAAAGACGGAGGGCCTGCAAACCAGTTAAACCCTATTTCAGAAATAGAATCTGGCTTGGCAGATTCAATAAAAAATAAGTTTAGAATACAATGCAATCTAAAAAATTTTAAGGCTAATTTAAAACTAAATGATGATTTTTCCAAGTTCAATGTTAAGGTTACAGTAAGAGATGCAGTTATTGATTTGGAAGTATCATATCCATTAATATTGTCAAAAGGAAATTCCCAGCTTAAAATAGATGCTTTTAATGTTGATGTTGCCACAGAATTTGGAGTTATTTACAAGGCTGTTACTGATATTATAAATGGAGAAATAAACTTAAGATTTGACAAGCTAAAATATGAGCAGGCAAATCAAAATATTTTTATTACCAAGGATAACCTGGATTTGAGAAATTCAGTTTATACTGTAACAACGAAAAAAGGAGAGGAATTTTTAATATTTGCAGTCAGAAGATGAAAATAAATAAAATTATTTCATTAATAATGATATCATTGATGCTTTTTAGCGCAGTTGAATATTCTGCTTTGGCAGCTTCTGTAAATTATATTGACTTGGCTAAAGGAAATATCCTGCAGGATGTGGATGCTGCAAGCACAGTCTGCTGCGGCAAAGTTGGTAATAATTACTGCGTGAACACTGATGCATCAAAATGCGAGCAAGGCTTTGGTAACTCTCCTTTTTCATGCGACAAAGTTGATTATTGCAAGTCTGTCTGCATGATTGACGGCAAAGGCGTATGCAATCAGCAAGTGCCAAAGGCAAAGTGCGAAGAATTAAGAAAGAAAGATCCAAGCATTGTTTGCTCTGAGCAGGCAGACTGCAGCATAAACCAATGTTCTGCTGGTTTCTGCGTTATTAATGGCCAGTGCCAGGGAAGAATAAGCCAGGGCCAATGCAGGATTGTTGCAAATGATTTGGATGTTCCATTTGTATTTGACACATCTTCTTCTACAGAAGCTGAATGCAGGCAAAAGCACTCTACAATAGAAGGATGCTGCGTTTCCGGAGACAGCTGCACCAGGACAACTGCCAAAGAATGTTCTGGAGATTTTAGAGCTAACATGCTTTGCAGCAACGATGCATTAGCAGGCATATGCGACGTTACGAAACAAGATGATAGGACTTGCGGACCAGACGAAGAAGATGTTTACTTTGTTGATTCCAAAGGCAATCTAGAGAATGTAGTCGGGGTTTCATATGATGGATTCATCCACGACTCAGCTTCAGATGTGGCTGGGAAAATTGGAGATTGCGATTATACAAAAGGAACAGCATGCGGTTTAGATGAAAAGAATGAGTTTGCTTGCATTGACATTAACTGCAACGTTGGCGATAAATTTGTGTTAAAAGCTGTAAATCCAGCCACTGGAGAAGTAAATCCTGAAATATTAACAGTTACTTCGGATATTTTAGGCGGAAAAAATGCAAGAAGGAATGGGGAGTCTTGGTGTACATTATCAGATAATAAAGCCCAAATAAATAAAGATTTATCAACGTCTCAATCTGCAGGCAGCAGGCATTATGTTTATTCGTGCAATCAAGGAAGAGTTGAAGTTGATCCATGCGGAGAATTTAGAGACGAAACTTGTTCATCATCTGTTGATACAGCAACTGGAACTGAGCTTGAAAGCGCAAGATGCGTCGATAATAAGTGGGAGCAATGCCAAAGTTGCGGGGACAGCGGAAATGGTTTTGGTTTTAAAGAAGCTTTATTATTTGGATTTGGCGGAGACTGTAAGAGAAGCGAATGCTTAGCATTAGGCGTCTCTGATAATGCTGAGAAAAGCCATTGCGTGTTTGATTCAGATTTGACTAATGAATGTTATCCAAAATATCCTCCAGGATTTGAGTTCTGGAAGGCTGCAGAAAGTGATCAAAAAAGAGAGCAAAGGGTTTGTGACATTGGTTCATGCGGTGGCGGAGGAGATTCTTGGTCTAATCAATGCGATGAGCGTGAATGCAACGCTATTGGAGATTGCAGATTTAGAGATACTATTTCTGTTACAGAAGGTGTAATCTACGGCGGTGCAATAGGCGCAACAGCAGGATATAGCATAAGTGTTGCAATAGAAGCAGCAGTTGCATCAGCAGGTGCCGAAGCGGGAGCTGCATCTGTTGAGGGTCTTACTTTAACAACTGCTACAGGAACAAGTACTACAGTAAGCGCTGCACAAGCAACTGCTTTATCAGAGGCAGCATTGGCTAAAGGCGCAACTGATGCAACAGTAGTAGCTGCAGCAGCAAAAGCTGGAATACCTCTATCAAAGACTGTAGCCAGTTATACCATGCAAACCATTCAAATTGCTGCAAAATCCGCTTCAATTAGTAAAGCAGCTACTCTTGGTTATGGGTTAAAGGGTGCGACATTATATCCGTTAGCATCAAGTGGCGTTCGTGCTAGCAAAAACCAAATAAAACGTTTATGGGATTGATAATGAAAAAGAAAAACTATAAAATACTTCATAATTTTAGTCAAACAAAAAGGAAAAAAATCATTTTCACAGTTAGTATAATTTTAATTGCTTTAATTCTAGTTTTAGCAACTGTAAACGCTTTCTGGGTTATTGTTATTCCAGCTGTTATTGGTGCAATTATTGGTGGCACTAGTGCTGTAGGCGGAACCTGCA
>CAYRAU010000027.1:0-7277 GCA_964422525.1 Candidatus Woesearchaeota archaeon | reverse complement strand
GCTTTAAAAGGGTTTTGGCAGGAGTTGTCCTATAATATAATTCTTAAAAAGAAAGGTATAGGTAAGCTATAAGCCGTCTTTTGTCAAACCTTCACTCCAAAAGGAGGTCATTAATGGTTTGTCCTAACATTCTACTAAGCGTCTTTCAAGACTTGCACCAGGCCAGGTCCTTCGTTTCAACGTCTCTTAGCATCTATTCAGCTGGTTATCTCAAATCCATCGCTGGATTCTTCGCAAGCCACATCTTCTACAATACTGAGCCGTGTCGTTTCTTTATGGTTGCCGTCTGTTTCCAGACCTTGCTTTTAAAGCAAGCAACCCATTTAAACAGCATTATCCATTGCTACGGTGGACGGACTTTCCTCCCTAAAAAAGGGTAAGTTAGGTAGCTTACCTATGCTGTTAAAATTAATCTATAGTTTTATAAATTTTTTGCTTTATATATGCTAAGGAGTAAAATGACAAATAACCAGACAGTTCAGCCTATTTTCATTCTTCCAGAAGGAAGCCACAGAACTATTGGCAGAGATGCCCAAAGAAACAATATAATGGCTGCCAAGGCTGTTGCTGAAACAGTAAGAACAACTCTCGGCCCTAAAGGAATGGATAAAATGCTTGTTGATTCTTTAGGGGATGTTGTTGTCACAAATGACGGCGTTACAATACTTCAGGAAATGCAGATAGAGCATCCTGCGGCAAAGATGATTGTTGAGGTTGCAAAAACCCAGGAAAACGAGGTTGGGGATGGAACCACTACAGCTGTTGTTTTGACAGGAGAATTGCTGAAGAATGCAGAGGCTTTGCTGGAAAAGAATATTCATCCAACTGTCATAACAAAAGGCTTTAGACTGGCTGCAGAACATGCCAATAAAACCTTAAATGAAATAGCTGAAAATATTTCTATAAATGATGATGAATTACTGGAAAGAATTGCAATAACAGCCATGACTGGAAAAGGCGCTGAGTCTGCCAAGGAAAAACTGGCAAAATTAGCTGTCATGGCAATAAAGCAGGTTTCTGATGGAAATATTGTAAATCTTGGCAACATTAAGCTTGAGAAAAAAGTAGGGGATGGCATAGAAGATTCTGAGCTAGTTCAGGGTCTTGTTCTGGACAAGGAAAAGGTTCATTCTGCAATGCCCAATAATATTAAAAATGCTAAAATAGCTTTGATTGATTCTGCAATAGAAATAAAGAATACAGAAACAGAAGCAAAAATACAGATTACAGACCCTAGCCAGTTGCAGGCTTTCTTAGATCAAGAAGAGTCTATTATTAGGAATATGGTCAATAAAATAATAAAATCTGGAGCTAATGTTGTCATATGCCAAAAAGGCATTGATGATTTGGCTCAGCATTTCCTTGCTAAAGCCGGCATTTATTCTGTAAGAAGAGTAAAGGAAGATGACATGGATAAGCTGGCATTGGCGACAAACGCAAGAATAGTTTCAAACTTGGATGATTTAAATCCAAATGATTTAGGTTCAGCAGGATTGGTTGAGGAAATAAAAGTTGGAGATGAAGACATGACTTACATCAAAGACTGCAAGAATCCAAAAGCTGTTACAATATTAATCAGAGGCGGAACAAACCATGTTGTCGCTGAGGTTGAGAGAGCCATGAAGGATGCTCTTGGAGACATTGCAGCTGCAATAAAAAACGGCAAGGTTGTTGCTGGGGCAGGCGCTTCTGAAATGGAAGTTTCAAAATCATTGAGGAACTTTGCAAATTCACTTTCTGGAAGAGAGCAGTTGGCTGTATTGGCTTTTGCAGATGCTGTTGAGGTAATTCCAAGAACGCTTTCTGAAAATGCAGGATTAGATCCTATTGACATGATAACTGAAATGAAAAACATGCATGAGACCAATAAATGGGCAGGCATTGATGCATTTACAGGAAAAGTAGTTGATGCATGGGAAGCTGGAGTTATAGAGCCATTGAAAATCAAGACTCAGGCCATAAAATCAGCTTCTGAAGTTGCAGAATTAATCTTGAGGATAGATGATGTTATAGCTTCTGGCTCCGGCAATAAACCAAGCCAGCCTGACTACAGCCAAATGCAAGGTATGATGTAAATATGGTTCTTGATTATGCTAAAGCTAGGGAAGGCATAGAAACATTCATAGCAAAACGAAGCGGACTAGATTATAATCTGGGAGAGCTTCCTAGAGATGTGCTTGAATCATTTGCCAAGGCATATTTTAATCTAAAGGGCTATAAAGATCATGATTTTAAATCATTTGTTGATCTTGGTGCAGACATTCATATTCATGTTTATCGTGGACTAAGCAGAAAAACCTTATCAACGCTAGTAAAATGCATTTTTGATAACGATGGTATTGATAGATATGATGATATTTTTGATACTAGCCGTGTAAAAAAGGTTCAGGGTTTATTGGTTAGTGATAGTGATATATTTGAAATGTTAAATATATTGCAGGTTGCGGTAGAGCTTGACAAAGTAGCGCCTTTAGATGAAGTATACGAATTGCTTAAGTCGGATAAATAAATCAATAACTTTTTATATAAGCTTTTTATAATATTTTTAACAAGAGAGGTGGTATAATGGCTGCTAATTCAGACCATGCTTTAATACAACAGTTAGCTAAAAACAGCATTTCTTTGCAAAAGAATAATGTTGATTTAATTCATTCTGTACAGGATTTAGTCAAGAAAATGGAAGATAACAACAGGACTATGGAAACTTACCATAAGGAAATCCTGTTTTCTGTGAAAGAGTCTGTTGACAAATTAACAGGCAAGATGGACGATATGCTGAATTTATTTTCAGAGGCAAGCAAGCATATCAGCGATGTCGGAGATGATGAAAGGATAAAAATGCTTACAACTAAACTGGAGTCTTTGCTTGAGCAGAACAAGACAATAGCGAGAGGCTTGTTATTATTGGAAAAGTATGTAAGGGGAAAGTCAGAATTTCCAACTCAGGGCTTTGATCAGGAAAACAGCAAGTCAATGTTTTAACCATGTCAATTGAATTTTTAATAGATGACAATTTAAAAGCTAAAAAGAACGCCAATAAAAAGCTTAGAAAAGTAGTAAGGGAAGTTACGAAGAAGCCGAAAGAAGCGGACTATAACGCAAGCAATGTCATTTTTCTGAGAAAATTTGTTTTGGCAATGCGCTATGCTGGAAAAGAAATGCAGCGAAAAAAGAATGCTGAGTTTAAGCTAAGGCAGCTGGTAAGCCAGCAGCAGGACAACATGAACAAGCTTAATCAGATAAAAGAAGCCAGCTTCATGGAAAGAAAAGAATTGCCCCAAGTTGACAGGAAAAATTCAGAAGACTATATTGAAAAAGTTCCAGTGCCTTTAAGATTCAACATTAATAATACAACAAAGCCAAGATTGAATGACAACCTGCAGGCAGACAACATTGTTTTGGAGCACAAAAAGCCGTTTAAGCTTCAGATAAACAAAGATGTTTTAAGCTCTGCTTTGTCAAGCATGAGGGAAGACAAGGATTTCTTGCATATTGCAGCTCCGAAAAGAATTAAAATTTAGGATAGCTTTTTATATATTTTTAATCTTGTCTGAATTATGGAAAAACTCAATAAGCAGATAGAATTCTTAAAAGAGATTGAAAAATTCAAAACAATTGAAAGGTTTATTCATCTCGAGTCTGGAAGAAAGGAAACAGACCCGGAGCATGTTTGGCATATGGCAATGTTTTTCATTGTTTTTGAAAAGGATTTGCCTAAAGATTTAGATTCTTTAAAGATGCTAAAGATGTCTTTAATACATGATTTGGCAGAAATTTATACCGGAGATGTATCAGCTTTTGACAGCAAAGGAAGAGAGGGCAAGAAAGAACGCGAGCTGGAATCAGCTAAAAAGCTATTTTCTATTTTGCCAGAAGATCTGAAAAAAGAATTCATTGATTTATACTTAGAATATTCTGACTGCAAAACCAAAGAGTCTAAGTTTGTAAAATCTTTTGATAAATTACAGCCATTGCTGCAGAATTTAACAACTGACGGAAAATCTTGGAAAGAGTATAATATAACTCTTAAAGAAGTTGAAAAACAGAAAAGGGATTTAATGCTTCATGATGAATTTATTTTAAATGTATTTAACACTTTGTTAAAAGAAGCAAAAGAAAAGAACTTAGTTTAATATTTTAAACAGGCTTTCTTCTAAATTTGGCACTGTATCAAAATTTTTGACTTCATCCGGTTCAATCCATTTATATTCAGTATGCTCCCAGTCTAATTTGATATTTATCTTTTCTTTTAATAATATTAGCACAGGGCATATAATCCATGTTTTGTTTATTTTATTATCTGTAAATTTATAAGATTCTCCAAGTTTAATTGACAATATGCCATTTTCATTAATGCCTAATTCTTCACTAACTTCTTCCAGGATTTTGTCTTTAACTGGTTTTAATTCATCCAAGTATCCGGCAATCGTGTTCCACTTTTCTTTATAATTCATAACTTTATCGCTTCTTTTTAAAAGCAATATCTTGTTTTTATATTTGATAAAAATTGTAACAACTGGAGCAACACTAGAATTTGAATAATCTATCCTGCCATCTTCAAACTTTGGCAGTTTGACATAAAGTTCTTTTATAGTATTAAATATTTTTTGTTCATCCATATTAAATCCAGGTTACTTCCACTTCATCTGAACGCCAGTTTGGCTTTATATCTATTTTACTAATGTCTAACTTGTCATAATGTTCTCTTTCTGATTCATACTGAAGAATTCCAGTCCATGCTATCATAGCTGCCTGATCTCCGGAATATTTTAAAGGCACTGCAAAAAACTTTGCCTTTCTTTCCCTGCACATGATGCTTAGCATTTCGCTTAATCTTTGGTTTGCTGCCACGCCCCCAATAAGCAAAGCTTCTCTCTTGTTAGTGTGGGCCAGAGCTCTTTCAGTTACTTCTGTAAGCATGGCAAATGCTGTTTCCTGAAGTGAAAAGCACAAGTCTTCTTTCTTAGCATTTTTCTTAAATTTATTGATGCATTCAGTAACTATGCCTGAAAAAGCCAAGTCCATTCCCTTTACAGTATAAGGGAGTTCAATGTAATTTCCTTTTTTAGCCAGCTGTTCTATTTTAGGCCCTGCTGGAAAGCCCAAGTTTACAGCTCTTCCAAACTTATCCAGGGCATTGCCGATGCCAATATCTAAAGTTTCCCCAAAAAGCCTGTATTTTCCAGATTCATAAGCTATTATCTGCGTATTAGCGCCTGTGGCAAGAATAAAAACAGGATCTTTTGCTTTAGTCAGTAGCTTCCCAATTTCCAAGTGCCCTATTAAATGATTTACAGGGATCAATGGCTTGCTGTACTTTCCTGCAAGCTCTTTTGCATAATCTTTGCCGACAGCCAGGCTTAATGGCATTCCAGGCCCCTGGCTGAAAGCAATAATATCAATATTATTAAAGTCTAAATTAGCCTCGTCTAATGCCTGCTGCACAACAGCTTCCTTGTTTGCCTTGTGAAATTCAGCAACCTTATTCGGAATCATCCCACCTTCTTCTGAAGTAAACATGCTTCTTGAGTCGCTAAGAATTTTTCCTTTATCATTTACTATAGAACATCCAAATGTGTGCGCTGTGCTTTCTAAACCCAAACATATCATGAATTTTACTTAGAAATTAATTATAAAAACTTATCCAAAGTAATCTAATTCTTTCTTGTCCTTCATATCTTGAGCTTCTCTTGTTTTTCCTATTATGTCTTTAATTTTGCCTTCCATTTCCTGCGCTTTTTTCAGCAATGGCTTGTAATCAACTTTTAGGCCAAGATAGCCGTCTAGAACTTCAATTACTTTAGCAGCTGCCCTTGAATCAGGAAGACCCATCTGAGCTTCTGCGAAAATGCATGAAACAGGCATATTTTTTAATACCACAGCCCCTGTAACGCCGAGAATTACGCCTTCTCCCAATTGTTTTAGTCCAAGCTTATCAAGCTTTTTCTGGGATTTGGTGTTTGTTGTCTGGTAATAAGCCTGGCTCTGAGCGTTAGGCACTAGGGCGTTGACACCTTCCAAGCATATTACTTCCTTTGCCTTCAAAGTTTTGTAAAGGTCTTCTATTATTTTTGCTATTTTCCATTCAAACCCGTTTACAGGCGTTAAGGCATTTAAAATTACTATGTTATGCTTCTCGCTGTAATATATTGTTAATGGCCTTACTAATTCATTTTTGTGTATAGCCACTAAAGGAGAGATTTCATTTGAATAGATAAAGCCTATTGGCTTGGCATTTAAATGCTCAACAAGAAATTGTGATGATATGGCGCCTACAAAGCCAAAACCTGGAAAGCCTTCGATTATTATTGGGTTTTTCGGCTTTTTATACAATACAAGTTCCATAATACTATGAAAAGGCTCGTAATATTTAAATGTTTTTATAAACTTATATTTTTATATGGAAATAAAAATTATGAATTACAACATTCTGCACGGGTTTTATCAGACAAAACCTCCTTTTAAGTTAGAGGAAGACAGGCTTAAAAAAGCAAAATTAGTTGTCGAGCAAGAATCTCCAGACATTTTGTCATTAACTGAAGCATGTTATGGCGGAGAAAATCCTTTTGGTATATTTATGGATTATAAAAAAATATTCGGCTATAAGTATGGTTATTTTGGTAGATGGGAGAATTTGAATGGGGGAGCATGATTTTATCGCGATATCCGATAAAAGCAGAGACTATAGCTTTGCATGATAGAAGCGCTATTAAAAGTCAAATTAATATTAAGCGTAAAACCTTGCACTTGGATATAATTCATCATTCCCCAAGCTTAAGTGAAGATCAAAAAATAAAATCAATTAAACCTGTTTTAAAGATAATAAAAAAACCATATATTCTCACAGGAGATTTTAATGCACTAACATTAGGGGATAATTATAATAAAGAAGAGTTAGTAAATGGATTTAAAACACTCACCGAAGACGCTGATAATATAGTTGCAGAATTATTAAAAGGGAAGTTTATTGAATACTTAAAGAAAATGAGTCTAAAAGATGCTTTTGAGAAAAACAAAAGGCAAGCAACAATTCCAACAAAGAGGTATAAAACTGGTTCTTCAGATGTTAGGCTAGATTATTTTTATATATCAAAAGATATCAAAGTTATTGATGCATATGTTTTAAAAAATGAATTGACAGAAAAAGCTTCAGATCATTACCCTATAGTTGGAATATTTGAAATATGAATTTAATTATTTCTTGACAGCGATCTCAACAACGTCTCTGTGCTTTAACTTATGGTCTTTTCCAACAACTCTTTTTGTTTTAACGTCAA
>CAYRAU010000026.1:0-7296 GCA_964422525.1 Candidatus Woesearchaeota archaeon | reverse complement strand
TAACGCCAAATCCAGGATTTAAGAATAATTTAACATTAGCTATCTGCCCTGGCTGAACAGTAACCAAAGTGTTTTCTATATTAGCCCATTCAGGGCCTTCAAGCTCAACACTGTAAGTATTAACCTGATTGCCGTCATTTCTAATTTCCAAAGCTAGCTCTTCCCTTGAATTTTCGCATATATTAACAAAATCCTTGCTTGCCCTTATTCCAAAATCAAAGCAGCCAAGAACATCTATTGGAAAATTTACAGCCGCATTTGCGTTGCTTGTTCTTGAATTAATGTTGACAGCAAAATTATGCTTGCCTTTTATATCAACAGGGTAGTTGACATTTGCAAATATGACCTTGCTTTCTCCCTGCTTAAGATTCAAGACAGACTGGCTTAAGCTTACATAATTTCTTAATGATCCAGAAACAGATATAATGTAGCTTTCATCAAACAATCCGGAGTTTTTAACCTCAATATTGTAAGTTTCAGTTGATTCAGCGCATACCTGGTCCTGGCCAAATCCAGATGCCTGAACTTCATGGCAATCTCTTACTTTAACATCAAAACCAAGTCTTTGGGAGCTGCTTCCTGCTGAAGCAACAAGATTAAAGCCATAGTCGCTTGGTGTTACTCTGCTGTTTGGAGTTGCATAAATAAAGACTGTTTCAGTTTCCCCAGGCTTTACAATAGCTCCTAAAGGTATTGCAGTAACCCATGATCTTGCCAAGCCTTCAATGTTAAATGTAAAGCTTTCAACATTATTGCCGTTGTTCTTTACCTGGGCTGTGAACAAAACTGTTTCTCCGCTGCACAAACTGGCAGAGGTAGAAGAGCTTGTTAATGAAAAATCCTGGGCATATACTGAAAATAATGACAGTAGAAATACAAATATTATTGATACACCTATTTTTTTGTTACTAATCATTAATAATCCCCCTTTATTATTCTGGGAGAGTTAAAAGTGATTTAAATATATTATTGTTGTTAAAAAGATATAAAGAAAAATAAAGAAAAAAGAAGACTTAGTAGTAAGTCTGTCCTTCTGCGCTTTCAGGCTCGTTCTCTCTCATTTTGGTTATAGCAACAATTAATCCTAGCACGACTAAAACTATTACCAAGATTATTAAAGCTATTAACAAGCCGTTTCTTACGCTGTCGCCCCCAGCATTACCTGCAACAACAGCCTTTAATGTAAGCTCTTTAACTGTATTGCCATTTTCCATTACTTTAACAGTAAAGCTATTTTGGCCTACAGCTGAATCCTTAGTTGTTGCGACAAATACTGTAGCCTCGCCTGTTCCATCAGCTTGAAGAGTCAATGTGCTTGGATCAACTCTAACATCGCCTAGTCCAGGTGCAAAAGCGCTGACAGTAAATGTTCTTGCGTTGTTAGCTAGGTTGGTTAAGCTTACTTTGTAAGCAACGCCTTTTCCAGGCTCTACTGTCTGGCTTACGAAGTCAGGATTTACAATCAAATCTTGAGCTCCTAAAGCGCTTCCAGCTCCAACAGTCAATGTGAATTTCTCGCTATTGATTTCCCTTCCTCTTTGGGATTCAACAGTAAGCAATAAATCATAGTTTCCTGGTGCTGCGTTTTCCGGAATTTGAAGCAATAAAGTGTCTGTAACTTCATGGCTGCTTGTATCATCGTTGTCTAATCTTTCAACAACTAGTTCATCAATGAATACAGCATCTCCAATTCCTAATTTAGGCACTGAAGCCAAAACTTTTACCTTTCTTTCCTTTTGATCGCCAAGGTTTTCAATCAATGCTTTGACAAATAAGTTGTCTCCAGCATTAACGCTTAATCCTGGTGTGAATACAGCATCAAATACATTCAAGTTGTTCAAAAGCTCTTTTACTCTTATAACGAACTTTTGCTCAACTCTGTCATCGCCGTCAAATACTTCAACATGCAATGTGTAATCTTTTGAAGCATCAATGTCTTCTGGTATCTCAAGGGTTAAAGCTTTTGTGTATGTAACGCCTTGTTCAACTCTGAATAATTGGGTTTGGTCTTCAATGTCATCATATCTGTAACCGCCAATCCATGCTTTTACCTTAACATCAGAAGATTCCAAGCCTTTAAGCTGAACTCTGACAGGAATTCTTGATTCCCTCTCGATGTTTGGAACATCATTTGTCAATGATGTGTTTTCAAGAACATCAACGCCGTTAATCTCCACGTCTTTTATTTCTACGTTAGCTGCACTAGCAGTGTTGACTGAAACTAGAGCAACAACTAAACTTAATAATAAAATACTAAGCAACTTTTTCATCATTTTTTTAACCCCCAAACTTAATTTTGATTATAATTGTTATTATTGCGAAGTTATAGTATATATTTAAACTTTTCGGTAGTAATTATTTACTATAACTTGACCTGCAAGTATTTTAAATCTTTCGCATCATCGCTTCCTGCAGTAATCTTAATCAGATATTTTCCAGGTCCTGGATTTTTCAACCTTAATATTTTCCAGTCAGTTTCCCCAAGATTCAATGTTGCGCTTGCAATTGACTTGTCTCCTGTCTCTACAACCAAAGCTTCCACTTCAGTGTCTTCTTTTTGGTTGCCTCTGTTGATTAACTGAACATAAACGTCAACGAAGTTTCTGCCTTCTTTTGCAAATGCATTGCTTATTGAGATTTCATGAATCAAATCTATTTTATCATCAGGTATTGTATCATCCCTGCCTGAAGCCTTAACTCTTAGCAAATAAGCAGTGGCAACAACCCCTCCCCTGCCATCATCAGCAGTCACAACAACATTATTGTTTCCGACATGCTTTGATTCAGGAAGCCATGTAATTAATCCTGTCTGCCTGTTTATTGCCATGCCGTCAGGTCCTTCTAAAGAAAATCTAATAGCATCTCCATCAGGGTCATTAGCCTCTATTGCAGCCTGATAATTTACTGCAACTACAGCATCTGGCAAGCTGTTTGTTGTAATTACAGGATTATTGTTTCCTGCCTGAGCATTATTTATTCTGAAGCTTACTACAGCGCTTATTCCTCTGTTATTGTCATTATCCAAAGCAGATACTCTTAACTGATAAGGGCCGTTTGCAACAGTTAATGTGTTCCAAAACAAGCTTCCATCATTATTGTCAGTACTGCCCTGCGGATCATTAATTGCAGTCCAGCTGCCGTCACCAACACCAATCTTATAAGCTAGCTCCTTGAACAATGCAGCAACATTATCTTCTTTGTATTCAATTGTTATATCTAAAGTATTAACATCCTGGCCTTGGTCAAAAGCAGACCATTTAACTTCATAATTGCCAGTTATAAACTCATTATTCATTGGCTTTAATACATGAACTTCCGGGAAATTGCTTACAAAAACATCAAAGTTTTCGCTTTCAGAATCGCTTATTTGCGAAGCGCATTTATTGTCTGTTACAGTGCTTTCAACAGTAACTTGGTAATTTCCCTGTGTTAAAGGTGTCCAGACAAAATCATATGTTTGTGAAGAGCTTGCAAATATGCTCTTTGTCAAAGGCTGTTGGAATACCAGCGTATTTGTAGCATCTGTTATTTTAGCAGTAACTTTAACGTCAGATGAGTAAAAACCAGCAAATCCTTCATTTAATGGGACATACTCCGGAGTGTCTGGATTAAATATCAGCGGAGCTAAAACATCAGAGCCAACATCAACCTGAATATGCAATGGTGAATTAACTATAATATCTCTTGTTTTTAATACATAAAGGCTTTTGATTTCTGCTGTGCAGAACTCTTTTTGAGTAAATATGATATCTTTACTGAAGCCTTGCTGTCCTCCAGCATTGCTTCTCCAGTCTGCAAATCCCTCCATTGGTAAATAGCCATCCTTAAAGAAGTATTGGGCATAGCCATATGGCGTTTCTAGATTAGTTGGATAGTAAACTTTAACATTTGAATTCATTCCATCGCTATTAGAATTTATTTTATTATTACCGTTTACAAAATTTGGTATTGAAACACTATTACAATCAGCATCATTACAATTAAATATTAAAAAATCAACATCCCCAACAGGATTGTTATTTCCATCCTTAAGATTGTATGTAACAAGTAAACTATCAGCACTAACTAAAGAAAAACTAAATAAAAGTGCCAATAATATCAAGATTGTTATTTTGCCTTTCATTTTTATTCTAAACCTGGAGCGTGTGAACTTCCACCGTGTCCTTTACCTCCGCCTACAATCTTTTTTATAGCATAGCCGACCAAGGCAGCTGCTGCAGCTATTCCTGCATATAATCCAACTGCTTTTAGTGTCCTGTTGTTATCAACGTATAAGGTATCAGAATGTAATAAATCCATGTATACAGTGTCTGGAACAGCTACATCATTTCCAGAACCCATAAGTGCGCTTAAATTATCTAGTTTAACTGCATCATTTCTTGAGGTTTTCACATGAACTATGGCTGGAACACTCTCACCAGGTATGGTATCTTTGCCAGCAACTCTTGCTTGCGTATAAAAGTTAAAGCCAACAATGCCCTCAAATCCTTCATTAATCAGGTTAACTAAAGACGAGTCTACGCCTAAAGAATCTAATCCTGGATTAAATATCATATCTGCTCCAGCTGCATTTAATCTTGCAACATCAGAAGAATCTGCAGGATATTTGGCTGCTTCTTGTTTTAAGGTTCTATACAACTTTTGAATATTTCTTCTGTTTCCAAGTTCCCTTCTTTCGTATTCAGAAAGATTATTAAGAGTTCTTTGAGCAGGCTGAACTCTAAGTCTAACTCTGGCTCCTAAAGCACCTCTTGCTGTATAAAACAAACTATCTAAATCATTAACACGATTTGGAGTTATATGCAAGTCGTATACAGAAGGCTGCAATAATACTTGAGTAGCATATGTATTATGTGTTGGATTTTCACTCTCTATGAAATCTCTTTCTATTTCTACTGTATCAGCGTCTACTGTATCAGCGCTTGCTGTTGTACTATCTTTCAAATCCCTTTTAATAAGCCCAGAAAGTATTGAAGGACCAAATTTTACTTCTTCTTTCTTCACAGCAGCAGTATCGCCAGCAGCTGGTGAATTAGCTGGACCTTGAGCATATGCATCATAAACTGCATTTAATGGGCCAACACCAAATTGCAATGCTGCTAAACTAGTAATAAAAGCTCTTCTAATCATAGAATTGTTATTCTTCATTTTTGTTTAACCCCCGAATAATAAATTATAATTACCACTTGAGAATAATATAAAAGATATTTAAACCTTTCTATGGAACTTAACAGACTATAGAACTATATATAATATAGTGGAGACAGAGGGATTTGAACCCCCATCAATCGGTTTCTTCAAAATTTACTGGAGCCGATTGCACTGCCGGATTATGCTATGTCTCCTACAATAATAAAAGCTTGAAACTTCTTATTTAAACTTTTCCAGTTTCAAAATATCCTCAATTTCCTGAGTAGAAATAGCGCAGCCCCTAAGCCTTAAACCCCAAAGCAAACCATCAAGAAGATGCGGGTTCAAACCTCCTTTGTAGAACCTATCCCCTATTTTGTATTTGTCAAAAAACCCAAGCTCAAAAGCCACGACCATTAGCTCAGCGCTTCTTATTATTGGAATGTTGCATATTTCCCTGCTGAATTTAGCGATGTTAGCCTTGTTCATATCAACTCTTGCGTTTAATTTCCTTGCAAGCAAAGCTGCCAGGCTGTTATAATCCTCAATTAAAAGCCTAATAGTTCTTTCGTCAACAACATATGCGCTTGATTTTAAAATGCAGGTTAAAGCCAACCCTTCAATCTCCGCCCTATCAACTATTTTTATTGGGTTTCCATTAACGCTAAAAATGTTGTTGGCCAAATCCAGCAAATAGCTTGTTTTTTTATCCAAATTTGCGCTATTATTGTAAAATGTTAGATCATTTTTAGCGAGGCTTGCAGCAAGAATTACAGCTTCCAGCTCAAATTTTCTGGAGTTTATTGGCACATCAATTAATTCCTGCTTAATGCTTTTTGATATGATAAATTCTCCCTTGAATCTCTCTTTCAGCAAAGGCAAAGCCCATAGCAGATTATTTGTAGTTATTGTAATTATGGATGATGTGTCAAATACTAAGTTTCTCATTTAAACAAGCTCCTTGCAAACTTGACTCTTTCCCTAACATTTTTAGTAACAGATTCCTTAACATCAGCTATTCCTGTTTTTCCCGAGTATTCCATTAAATCCCATCTGCTTACCCCAATTAAGTCAGCTATTCTTCCAATTGACAATCCGTGCTCATAAAATCTGGAGCCTCTAGTAATTTCTGCTTTTGCCATTAAATCCTTGACATAAGTTTTTAATTTGCTGTCAAGTTTGTCAACTGTATTAAACAATGAAGCTATGCTTTTGTTGTAGCCTTTAAAGTTATTTTTAATCAATTCATTTTTGGCATTGCCCAAATTTGAGATTATGCTTTTGTAGAATAAGTTCCAGCTTTTTGTTTCCTTGTAGTCAGTCCTTTCAAAAATCTTGCTTAAGCTGTACATTAATATTGCAACAGTGACAATGTCTTCATCCTGAAAAATGCTGCCTGAGCTTATTGTCTGGTTGCTCAAATCTCTTAACTTAACTACATCATTTCTGTTTATTGCTGCAGAAGCCTGATTTAGTGCAGAAAGAATCTCCTCTTTTATCTTCTGATTCATGATATGGTTTTGTTTTAATAATTTATAAAACTAATCATTTTTTGAGCTGTAAAGTAAACGTCTGGAGTTTTGAACAAAAAAATTAATTTTTCTTAACAATCAGCTTATTTTCTTTAATTTCAGCTCCTAATCTTTGTATGTGCACAATTAACAGAAAGATTTATATATTATGTGCCCTTACAATATTATATGGCTTACATAGAAACAATAAAGCGGAATAATAAGGAGTATTACTACATCACAAAAAACGTAAGGCTCAGCTTAAACAAATGGAAAAAAATCAGAATTTTCTTAGGGGATAAAAAACCTACAAAAGAAGAACTAAAAAAACATGCCAATGAGATAGAAGAAAAAGCAAAACCATTCTTAAAATTGTCAAATTATGCTTATCTCTCGGAGCATGACGCAGAAACTTTACAGGATTTAAAAAAGAGTTACAATGTATGGCTAAAGCACATTCCTAAAAGTGTAAGAGAAAAATTAAATGAGGATTTTGTAATACGTTTTACTTACCACACCAATGCAATTGAAGGCAATAGGCTTACTTTAAGACAAACTGCCCTTATTTTGAAAGATAAAGTGATCCCAACTGGAGTAAGGGCAGAGGATTACAATGAAGCAATAAATGGAAAAGAATGTTTAGATTATATCAAAA
>CAYRAU010000025.1:0-7355 GCA_964422525.1 Candidatus Woesearchaeota archaeon | reverse complement strand
TCAGCTGTTCCAGCTTCTTTAACCTCACCTATGTTAATATGTTGTAGAATTCTGGCTAATGCAGATCTTACTCCTTCATTATCATCAACAACCAAGCATTTTAAGTCCATTTTACACCATTTATGTTACTATTTTATAGTAATTATTAATTTATAAATGTTGCTATTTAGAATTACCTGATTCTTAAAGCCTCTAAATTTTTAGGAGCGCTTGTTTCAATCCTCATTGTTTTATGTATTGTTGAGGCTAAGTCAAGGCATTTGCTCGATTCCCCATGAACTAAAATTATCTTTTTAGGCTTTGGCTGCAGCTTCCTTATGAATTCTAATGTCTGTTCTCTTGTGCTATGCCCTGATAATCCCTGAATTGAATGAACATCCATGTTTACCTTTACCATTTCAGGCCTTGTGTTAGTGCCCATGTTAATTTCCTTTTCCCCATTTTGCAGCCTTCTTCCAAGGCTTCCAGGACCCTGATAACAAGTCTGGATTAATGTATTTCTATTGCTGTCAGCAAAATGCTTGAAGTACTCAACAGAAGCTCCTCCTGTCATCATTCCGGACGTGGCCATGACAATGCAAGGGCCTCCTTCTATTACTTCTTTCATTTCTGCCTGGCTCCCTATATGCTTGAAAACGTCTGACAAGAAAGGATTCTGGTCCTTGTGGAAAATCATTTTTTTTACAATTGGATTAAAGTAGTCTGGATATGCAGTATAAATTGAAGTGGCATCCCAAACCATTCCCTGTAGGTAAACAGGAATCTTTTCAAGCTTGCCTTCCCTGATTGCTTTCTCAACAATAAGCATTACTTCCTGAGCCCTGCCAACACCCAATACAGGCATCAATACCTTTCCGCCTCTTTCAATTGTAGCCTTTATCAATTTGAACATCTCTTCTTCAGCTTCTTTTCTTGTTCTTGTATTGTCGTCCTTTCCGCCGTAAGTGGCTTCCATTATTACAGTTTCTAATCTTGGGAATATTGTTGCAGCAGCTTCCAATGTGTTGCTGTCCTCATAATTCATGTCTCCTGTGTAAAGCAGGTTATGCAATCCATTTCCGATATGGATGTGAACCATTGCAGCGCCAAGTATATGCCCTGAGTTGTAAAAAGTGATTCTTAAATCAGGAGTAATGTCACTGACTTCTTCCATGTCTAATGTGATTGTGTGCTTCACCATTTCCTTGATGTCTGCGCTGCCATACAATGCTTTTTTTCCTTCTTTCTGCGCGATATTAATAATGTCAAGGCACAATAAAGCAGCAACATCTCTTGTCGGCTCTGTGCAGTAAGTAGGGCCCTTATACCCCATTTTGTACAAATAAGGAATAAATCCACAGTGATCCACATGGCTGTGAGTCAGAATTATTGCGTCAAGCTCTTCCAGTTTGAATTCAGGAATCTCAAGGAATGGATATGCATTTTCTTCAGAAGCAGAAACATCTATTCCGCAGTCAAGAAGAACTTTGCTTTCAGGAGTCTGCAGCAAGAATGAGGATCTTCCAACCTGCCTTGAAGCTCCAAGGAAGCTTACTCTTATCCATTCTTCTTTTTTCCCTTTTTCCCATCCTTCATAAATTCTTTCGCCTATTTTATTCAGGAACTTCTTTCTGTAATCATTATTCTCATACAAGACAGTTCTTATTTTTTCAATAAGCTTGCTTCTTAGCATTGGGATTCTTCTTATTGTCGGAACCCAGAATGTCTGTTTCTTGATTTCCTTTAGTATCTCGCCTGATTTTCCAATTGCCAGACCGGGCTTTTCAACCTCTATTATTACAGAAGACCTTTGTGGGTCAAATATTACATTTGTCTGGCCAGCTTCTTTTGGAACAAGCCTTTTTATTGTGTTTTCAGCTTCTTCCTGGTCTGTGCACAAGCCTTTGTCAGGCCTTAACTCAACCCTTTTCTTGATCTTGTCAACAACTCTCTTAATTGCGCCGTTGCTGTCTAAAAAGAAGTCTTTGCTTTTTGTGTAAAGCACAATGTTTGCGCCTTCAAAAACAGAGTCAGATATTTCTGCATTGTCAGGCATATCCTGCAGTATTTCTTTTAATATATCAGTCATTTTCTTTCGTTTTGCTCATGAGAAAAATAATTTATACTCTAATCTTGGCTTCTATTTCCTCTGTGTAAATCTTCTTTGCCCCGTCTTTTGTTATCGTTACTATGTCAATTCCCTGTCCTGAATAATTATCTCTCTGGATTGCAGCATTAATAGATTGTTTTGCAAGAGTAATTCCTTCTTTTACACTGATGTCTTTTTTGTACAGAGCTTCTAGAACCCCGTATGCTGTAACGCTTCCAGAGCCTGCAGCTGTGAAATCCTTGAATTCTATAACTTCCCCTGTAACTCCAAGTTCATACAAGTAGAATCCAGTGTTGTCCTTGCCTCCAAGAATGAAATGAGCAATGCCTAAGAATGGCCCGAATCTTCTGATATTTTGATAGATTAATGTGGCTGCCAGATTAGCAAACTTTTTTACAGAAGCTTTTTTTCCAAGCCTGTATTCTTCTAATTTTAACTGGGCTTGAGCTATTTTTTTCAGTAACTGAACATCTGAAACCCCGCCTGCATAAGCTATTGCCAAGTCTTCAGATATTAAGGCAACTTTTTCCAAAGAGCCTGCTATTAGGTTTCCTGATGTGATTCTTCTATCAGCAGCTATTATTATGCCGTCTTTGCAGACAATGCCTACATTAGTTGTTCCAGTTTCAATTTTCCTTAATTTTTCTTCCATTCAAATCCCCTTTAATTCATTGTTAGAATTCAACTTAAAAAGTACTAACCTTTACTTGTTTATAAAGTTTTCGTAAGCCCGGCTTTGCCAATAATTATAGCAACTTTTTTAAATTACTTTAATAAAATGTCAAGCTGTTCATGACTGTTGAAAGTGTAGGATATTTTATTTCACTTTCCAAGCCTGCTTCTCTTAAAGCCAGATTATATCCTGTAATTCCGCAATAAAAATCAGGCTTTTGTAAAGGCTTTTTTCCATTTAATCTTTTTCGTGTGTTTCTGTAAGCTTCCATGGTGCCAAGCCCTAATTCAGTAACACCAAGCAAAAAAATACCTGCTCCCAAAATAGGCTCGCTTAACGCAGGCCCTGAAGATGGATTTTCAACTAACTTGATTAATCCGCCTGCAATTGTTGTCAGGTAGCCAACCAGTGTAACTTTATTGGCTTGCACAGCCTTCAAATAATCTCTAATCATATCTAATTTTCCCCTGGAAACATTTATAAATCTTATTTTATTTTAAAACATTAAATGCATAAAGTCATTCTTGACACAAATTTTTTGATTATTGCATTGCAATATAAGATAGACATATTCCAAGAATTGTCAAGAATACTAGATGTGAGATTTGACGTCTATATAATAGATAAGACAATAAATGAATTAGAAAAGCTTATAAACAAACCAAAGGTCAGTCAGTCAATAATCAATTTAGTCAAGGCCTTTATAAAAAGGAAAAACATCAAAATCCTGAGGACAAAGCAGGGAAGCTATGCTGACGACGCAATACTAAGCTTAAAACCAAAGGATATTATGGTAGCTACTCAGGACAAAAGGCTGAAAGAAGCTTTAAAAAAGAAGAGCATACCAATCATTATAATAAGGCAAAGGAGATATTTGCAGTTAATTTAAAATGTTTTACGAAATAGAGCTAAAAAGCCATATCAGAGTGCCGCCAAACTTGTTTGATCTTAATACTGAAGAAGCTGTATTAAAGCAGTTAAATGAGCAGTTTGAAGGCTACATTTCTAAAGACATTGGCATTGTTATTGCAGTTTCAGGCATAGTTAATGTCAGCGAGGGGATAATAATTCCAGGAGATGGAGCAGCTTACTATAATACCATATTCAAGCTATTTACTTACAAGCCTGAAGTCCAGGAAATAATGCTTGGCAAGATAAGCGATGTAACTGACTTCGGAGCATTTATTGACATAGGAAGCATTGACGGCATGGTTCACATAAGCCAGACAATGGATGATTTTGTAAGCTACAACAAAAGCAATGTTTTAACTGGAAAAGAAAGCAAAAAGGTTCTGAAGTCAGGGGATGACTGCAGAGCAAGAATAATTGCTGTAAGCTTCAAGAATGTTAAAGACCCAAAGATAGGCTTGACAATGAGGCAGCCCGGATTGGGAAACCTAAACTGGATTGATGAAGACATAAAGAAAGAGAAGGGCAAAAAATGAGCAAGAAAGTATGCGAGAAATGCAAGATGTTTGTCAAAGGGGACAAATGCCCTGGATGCGGCAGCTCAAGCTTTTCTGAGTTTTACAGGGGAAGAATTGTTGTTATTGACCCTGAGAAATCTGAGATAGCCAAGAAACTGAACATAAAAAACAAGGGAGAATATGCTGTAAAAACACGATGAAAATAATAAAGCAATTTGAACTTCCATTATTGAATGTCAAGAATCTTACAATCAGAATAGATTATCCTAAGTCTGTGACGCCGAGCGCAGACGACTTGTCAAAGAAGATTGCTGATTTCATCAAGACAAAGCAGGACTTGGTTGTTGTAAAGCACATTCATCCAAAATTCGGCGATACAGAAGCTGATGTTATAGTTGATGTTTATAACGATGAGAAAAGCCTGAAGAACAACAAGGTTATTACCAGAAAATCAAGGAAAGAGTCAAAGAAATTATGGATTGAATCAAAAAAAGGAAAGGAAAAACAGGAAGTAAAGCAGGATGGCAAAGAAGAAGCAAGTCAAAAATAAAAGGCCTAGCAAGGTCTGGGAAAAGTATAAATTAGAAGGCAATAAATTAACCAGGGGAAAGACCTGCATAAAATGCGGACCTTCTGTATTTCTTGCAAGCCATAAAGACAGGCTATACTGCGGCAAGTGCGGGTACGTTGAAAGCCTTAAGAAATAATTATTTTCTATTGACTCTTTTTACATTATAGCCGATTCTGCTTAATGCGTTAGTTTTTTCCATTAATGCAATGATATTGTCTGGGCAGATATCTCCAACTATTCTGCATATGCCTGATTGTGGATTTGTGATTCTTACTTGACCTATATGCGAACCTTGCCTAAAGTAAGCGTCTAGAATTCTTTTTACTGTGTATATCTGTCCTTTATCTTTTACATGTTCCAATGCCAGCTCATATTCTGGTAGTTTGCTTAATCTGGTTTCAACAGATGCCAATTCTATGTTTACTCTTGAAGCTAAATATTCAAAGAAACTTTTTTCTCCTGCGCTTATAATTTTATGCTCGTTTCCATCAGATGTTCTTTCCCTATAGCCATTTAAAGCCCTTCTTAATAATCCTTGATAAAATCTTCTTTCTTCAATCCTTACAGTTGCTGGCGGATAATCTCGTGAGTTTAAAATAAGATTTTGCAATAAGCGTGCAGCTCTGCCATTGCCATCTATAAATGGGTGGATTCTGCACATATGCAAATGGGTGTATACGGCCCTGTTTACAGGATGTAAATTATAATTATTAGCTTCTTTGAATAGCTGCCCCATCATTTCTGGAACCTTAACCCATTGAGGCGGCAATACCGCATCATCGCCTGTAATTCTTACACTGTCCCTACGATATGCTGTGGGTGTTTGAGGCTCCACTAATCCTGCTAACTCTTCAACGAATTCCCTGCTTAAGTAACCATCAAAATTTTTGTTAGCCCAATCCCATGCATTTGTTAAATTTTTAAGTGTTATTCCGTTTTTTTGCTTTAATATTTTTCTTAACTCTCTTCTTTTTATCCTGCCTGGATGCTCTATCATATCTGAATGGCAATTGGCTTCTTGCTCAAAAGCTTCCATGACTTTTCTAGATAAATCTAAGTTGTCATATAATAGAACTTTTTTATCGTCTATTTCAAGCAATGTTTCCGGGCTTACGTATTCCATGGCATTTTTTCAGTTTTGCCGTTTATAAAACTTTCTATAAGTAATTATTTAATAGTAGTTACACATCCATTTTAAGAAAAAAGTGATCAAAACCCAAAAGGCCATCACGAGGACAACCTTCTGGGAAAAAAGAGGTGATAATTTACTAATATTACCACTATTATTTAAATCTTTCGGTATGTCTTAATCTTAAAGTAGTAACAATAGCAAGATTTAAAAAAGTTTCCAAAAAAACAGGGCAACAACATTTATAAACAAAAATCCCAGCTTAAATCTATGCAAGACAAGCTTCTAGACATGCTTTTACAGAAGGATGAGATAACCTGGCAAAGCCTGATTTATGATTTAGTAAAGACAGAGCAAATGAATCCGTGGGATATTGATATTTCTTTGCTTGCTCAAAAATACCTGCAGACATTAAAGCAGTTGAAAGAAGCTAATTTCTTCATATCCGGGAAAGTTATTTTAGCCAGCGCAATATTGCTGAAGTTAAAAACAGCAAAATTAGTTTCAGAAGACATAGCAAACTTCGATTCCATATTGTTTAAGCAGGATGAATTGTTTGAAGAGCTTGAAGATGTTGAGCAAGTTAACTACAGGAATTATGAAAAGCCTTTATTGACAATCAAGACTCCGCAGCCAAGAAAAAGAAAAGTAAGCATTAATGACTTGATTGATGCTTTGCAGAAAGCGCTGGAAGTTGACAACAGAAGAACCTTAAGAAGAATTGCTTATGAGCCTGCCAAGATGCAGATTCCTGAAAAAAAGATTGACATTTCCGCACTAATAAAAGACGTTTACAAGAAAGTTGTTGATTTTCTTACAACAAAGAAGGAAACATTGACATTTTCCAAGTTGACTGAGAACAGCTCAAGGGAAGAAAAGATTTTGACATTCATTCCATTGCTTCATCTTGACAATCAGGAAAAAGTTTACCTTGACCAGGAAGAATCATTCGGAGAAATAAAAATAACAGTTGCAAAACCTTTATAAGCAATAAAGTTCTTTGTGTATCAAGAGGAGGTGGTAAACGTTTTTGAAATAATAAATAATCCAGTAAAGGAAATTACAAGCTTTAAAAAAGCAAACCCGGGCAGAGTCTTCAGTTATCTTATTCTTGCTGTTGTGCTCAACACATTGTCAATTGGAATATTAACATGGAGTTCCTTTGGCAGCAGCGCAGCATACTGGGTTGGCTTGTTTGGCTATTTGGTTGTTGGATATGTATTGGTCTTGTTTGTGGCATATTTGCTGAAGCTTGCAGTCAATGTATTGGGCGGAAACGGAAAATACTACAGCGGATTGACATCATTGACATTAGGCATGGTTGCTCCTGCTGTTGGATTCTTGCTGTTTTCCTTGCTGATACTAATACCAACTGTTGGAATGGTTCTGGGATTTTTGGTTGCGGCAACAGCAATTGCATTGGGATTGTCAACAACATTGAGAACTATTAAAGAGATGTTTAAGGT
>CAYRAU010000024.1:0-7541 GCA_964422525.1 Candidatus Woesearchaeota archaeon | reverse complement strand
TTTTATAGCCAAATTTCTTGTTGTAATCATTATGGTCAATAATATCAAGAACAAAAGCTATTATTTCTATTTTTTCATTATCAGTTAATGTATAAAGCATTCTCCAGAAGTTTGGCAGTTCTACCCTAAACAAGTTAGTTGTTCCATATTTTATGGTGTATTCATTTGGAATTAATTTTTTTGAAATTGGATTGCCGTAATGAAAATTAGATTTAATTAGTTCTAGCTTATTATTTATTGCGTTAAGCATCATTTTATCTGACTTTGAATTTGGCGCCTGTTTGTTTAAATATTCATAAACTTCTTTGGCTTCTGCAGAAAATATTATGCGTACATCCTTCATATTTCGAAACCTTCATTAATGGCTTTTCTTAAGTTAGAGTTTGTATTATGTATCCATGTGATGCCCCTTATACTAACTGCTATTTTATTGCCTTTTTCCAAATATTCAAGAATTATTTTTAGCGTATTATGGTTAACCTGCTTTGGCAGTTTTCTTTTTAGTTCAGCTATGGTTATAACGCTTTCATTCATATTTTTTAAGGTATTCTCTACCATAATTACGGTGTTTAATGTTGGTGAATGTTCTAGATTTTGTAACATTTTGATAACTAATATTTATTATTTAATAACTATTTATTATTAACTTATATATAAACATTTCTATTTCTCAGCTATAACAAACCAGTCATAAAATCCAGGCTTGTCTTTCAAGGATTTCAAATTTGGATCTTCTGTAATTTCCCAGGGATATATGACTTTGCTGAATTTTATGTTTTTGAAGCCGTATTTTTTAAGCTTATACTGAATTTCGAATCTATACCAGAATTTTTGCTTTCCTTCATTCTCATTCGTAAACATTCCAAGCAAGAAGTCATAGTCTTTTTTTCCTATAACTCTGTAAGTTCTTTTTCTTGCTAGCTCTTCATCATCGGTTTCTTCCAATTCCTTGTCGTAAGTTAGTATTGATTCGTATAATACGGAACCCAAAGCTGGAAAAATTCCAATGAATATTCCTTTTTCCTTAAGGGTTTTATATATTTCTTCTATTATCTTATTAACGTCTTTAACAGATGGCAATATTATTGAATTGACAGAAGTCGCAACATCAAATTTATTGTAAAACTTTGACAAGTTCCTCATGTCTTCTTGGAAGTATTTTACATTTTTCAGACCTTTATTATTTTCTCTGGCTTTATTCAGCATTTCCTTTGAAAAATCCAATGCAGCAACATCTTTAAAATTTTTAGAAAGTATTGGAATCAAATTTCCTATGCCTGTTCCAAGGTCTATAACAGACTTGCTTTTGCCGTTTATGGAATCTATTGCGTTGTAAATTGGGTTTTTAACGTTTTTGTCAAAAGGGCTTGTAATGTTGTCAAAATAATTTTTAGCCTCTTTGTCCCAATCCTTTGCTTCCATATGGGTCTACAGGGATTTGAACCCTGATCAACCGCTCCGAAGGCGGTCGCACTGTCCGGATTATGCTATAGACCCTGTATATTCTTAGAAATAGTTTATTTTAATGTTTCTATTTCATTAAATATTTGCTGACGCGGGTTACAGCAACAAAGCCATAGCCCCATAAAAATGGAAGCCATAGTGGCATTATTCCAAATAGAGAGTTTCTGACAAAGGTTTCAACACCTGTTGATATGAAAATCCACTCGAAGAATACCATTAAGATAAAGCCGCCAAGATAGACTTTCCACTCATGTTTAATATACTTGATCTTAAATGCTAGTAAAATTATTATAACGTAGAGTCCTGTCAGCAAATAATCATTCTTAATCAATGGGATTAATCCAATCATAACTAAAATTGGGATCATCTCACTTACTATGAATTTTATATTTTTTATCATCTATTTCAACAACTCTTTCAATAGTTTCCTTACAACATCAGGGCTAGCCTGGCCTTTGGTTTCCCGCATAACCTTGCCGAATAAAAAATGCAAGGCATCTTCTTTTCCAGATTTATAATCTTCAGTAGCTTTTGTATTTTCCTTAATAACTTTTTTGCATAAGCTTGTTAATGAAGATTCATCGCTTACTATTACTAATCCATGCTTTTTTATGTAGTCCTCAACTTTAATGTTTTCTTTTACAAGCCTTTCCAGCAAGTCTCTCGCTGTATGGTCTGTTATTTCTTTGTTTTGAATATGCCTTAATAAGATAATTAATTCTTTTTCATTGACTTCAGTGGTTTCAAATCCAGCTTCATCCAAGTTCCTTCTTAAATCTCTTCTCAGCCACTTGGCAGCTATTTCAGGCTTTACCTCTTTGCATGCTTTTTCAAATAATTCAGCTAGATAAGGAATAGAAGCTATTATTTTTGCATCATCAGGGCTTATCTTGTATTTTTTAATGAATCTTGAAATCTTTTCTTCTGCAAGCTCAGGCAGATATTTTTTAACTCCGTTAATATATTTATCATCAAGTTCCAGATAAGGCAAATCAGCGTCAAAAATATAGCCGTAGTCGTCTTCTGTCTCTTTGACTCTCTGCCTTACTGTAACGCCTTTGGCATCGTCCCAGCCTCTTGTTTCCTGAATTACCTTGCCTTCTTTCTGCCTCTCAACTTCGTATTCCAAAGCCCTTTCAACATCCTTTACAGAATTAATGTTTTTAATCTCTACTTTAGGGCCGTTGTTCAATGAAATATTAGCGTCTGTTTTTATGACTAAATCATCTGCCTTGGAATAAATTTTTAAATACTTCAGTATAAGGACTAATTTATTCAGGAAGGCTCTGGCTTCCTCGGGGCTTTTAAAGTCAGGCTCTGTAACTATTTCTATTAATGGAATTCCAGACCTGTTGTAGTCTATTAACACATAATCATCCTTGTGGATCAGCTTTCCAGGATCTTCTTCAAGATGAATTCTTCTTATTCTTATTTCATCTAATTTACCTTTTTCAGCAACTGGTATTTCATATTGTGTGATTTGGAAGTTTTTCGGCAAGTCAGGATAAAAATAGGTTTTTCTTGAGAAAAATGTTTTATTGTTTATTTTGCATCCCAGAGCCAAAGCAACTTTAACTGCCTGATTTAATGCTTCTTTATTTAATGCAGGCTTGCTTCCAGGCATTCCCAAGCAGGTTTCGCATGTGTAAACATTGGGCTTCTCGCTAGTTTTATTCTCGCAGCTGCAAAATATCTTTGTTTTGCAGTTTAATTGCACGTGGGTTTCAAGGCCTATTCTAATCATTTAATTTTCGATTTTTGTAGCTTGTTTAAGCTTTTTAATCTTTTGCTTAAATCATTCCTTTTACATACGGCATGTTTTCTTCAATGAATTCGATTATTTCTTTTTTATATTCCGTATTTAATGACATACCTGCAAAAGTTGGTTTTTTATGCATTAAAATCCATCCAATTTTTGACAGATCTTTTAATACGGCCTGCAAATTTTGAAATCTTTTAAAATGTTCTTCTCTGTCGTACTTATGCCCCCAATTATTTTTTCTCGCTAATTTGAACATGATCTGGGCTTTTTCTAAATACTCTTTTTGCATCTTTTTAAAATCGGATTTCTTAATATAAATGTTTCTATTTTTGAAACTTCTTTTAATTTAGAGAAATATTTAAATACTACTAAGTTTTTTATATATTATGAAAATAAAAAAGAATAAGTCAACATTCTTGGAATATTTAGGCGATACACCTGAACTAAGAGTGTTGGATTTTTTGATAGATAACCATTTCTTTGATTTTCCTTTAACTGAGATGGCAAGAGGAAGCAACGTTAGCTATAATTCCTTAGCTTCTTTTATTAAGTCGTGGGTTGAAAGAAAAATTGTGGTTAAAACAAGGAGAATAGGCAAATCTGATTACTACAAAATTAATCTTAGTAATTCTTTTGTTAAAAATATAATTAAGCTAGACTGGAGCCTAGTTAAAAAAACAACTGTTCCTGATATAAAAGAAGAAATTTTAACTTAATCTTTAATTATTTTATTTAACTCAAATAACTTATTTTCGTTTAAATAATCTGCAATCGCCATTAATCCTACTGGCAAATTATTCATGCTGCCTATGTTTATGCTTGCATGAGGCAGGCCAGCTAAATTAGGCCCAACTGTAAGCTTATCCATATTGTAATTCTCTAATGGAGTTAGTTTTTCTATTTCAGAAAATCTTGGAGCCAGGATTGGCATGCTTGGGCTTAATATTACATCGTATTTGCTGAATGCTTTTTTATATTCATTTATTATTAATGTTCTTACTTTCATGGCTTTTAAGTAATAAGCATTTCTGAATCCAGCCATTCTTGCAAATGTTCCAAGAATTATTCTTCTTTTAGCCTCTTTTGAAAAGTATTTGCTTCTGACTTTTGAGAAATACTCGTTGTAATAGCCAGTTAATTCTTCTTCCTGCCCGTATTTGAATCCGGAATATTTGGCAAGATTAGTTGAGGCTTCTGCAGTTGCTATTATATAGTAAGCTGGAATTGCATATTTTTCGGTTATAGGCAGGCTTATCAAATCATAATCTTTGACTTTGCTTAGTATTAAATCCTTGATTTCTTTGTTTACATTCAAGCTTTCTTTTATTATTGCTATTTTCTTAATTTTGCTGTCTTTAACCAAATCTTTGCTTAATGAAGTGGAGTCTCTTTTATCATGGCCTGAAATAACATCTAATATAACTTTGGAGTCTTCTGCATTTTTTGACATTACCCCGATTTTATCCAAAGAATTTGCATAATCAATTAAACCATATCTGGAAACTAATCCGTATGTTGGGGTTAATCCAAACACTCCGCAGAAAGAAGCGGGATTAGCTATGCTCCCTCCAGTAGATTCTGCCAGCGCAACATGGGTAAAATTCGTTGTTGCTGTAAAGCCTGCAGCTCCGCCAGATGAACCGCCGCATGATCTTGTTTTATCATGGGGATTTTTTGGTATTGTTTTTGTGTTTACTGAGAAGCCTCCGAAGCCGAATTCATCCTGGCTTGTTTTTCCTATTATAATTGCGCCTTCATCAATCAACCTTTGGACTGCTGTAGCATTAAATGTCGGCTTGTAGCCTTTTAGTATTTCAGAGCCTGCTGCTGACTCCACACCTTTTACGCATATGCAGTCTTTTATTGAGACAGGCAGGCCTGCAAGTTTTCCTTTTGGCTCTTTTTTAATTTTTTTTGCCTGTTCTAACGCTAACTTATCAGAAATAACTGTAAAATAGCCATAGTCCTTATTTATTTTTTTAGCTTCCTTTAGAATATTTTCAGTATGCTCTACTACATCTATCTCTTTTTTCTTTACTTTATTAACAAAATCTTGTACATTCATCTGTCAGCTTTTTTTAACCCTTGCCACCATTCATACGGATCAGAATTTTCTATTTCTATTAAAATCTTTTTTGCTGAATTTGTAACCAATGCTTTTTTTATGTTGTCTATCCAATTCTGCGCGTGCTTAAGCCCCTTGTCCAAATATTCTTTAGCTTCTAATGCGTTTTCCAATAAATCCGCATCTCTTACTATAATTCCTTCCTTTGTTTTGTCTTTTCTATAAGAAATAAAGTAGTCTAATAACTCACTTTTAGTATTTTCAGGTAGATTTTCTATTTGCTCTTTTAATGCTTCCTCTTCAGCTTTCTTGAAATCGATATATCTATGTCCTACTTTGTGTAAATCATTTAGTCTAGTTTCTGGAACGTCATGGAATAACGAAGTTATAAGGCATTTTTCGACATTAGCTTTTTCTAGCTTTGCCAGAAAATAAGCAATAATTGCCGCTCTCGCTTGGTGTTCTGCAACAGATTGAGTGTCATTAACGCCTATTAATGTAAAGCCAGACCTCTTTACCCTATTTAACTGGCCAACTTCAAATAAAAATTTTGTTAAACTATGGTAATCTGTCATTTTAAAGTGTTTTTGGTCCTTTGAAGAACCCGTCTTTTTTATGCTTTGTATTTGACAATGCCTCTTCTTGAGTCAAAGATTTTTCAACTTTATCTTCCCTGAAAACATTTTTTACTTCTATCGGCTGGAAGCTGGGCTCCACTTTATTGGTGTCAGCTTTTTCTATTTTTGAAAATGCATCCAAAATGCTTTTTATCTGAGGTATGAATTCGTTAATCTCTTTATCTGTAAGATTTAATCTTGAATTTGCCGCAACATTCAATATAGTTTCTTTGTTTATTTCCATTTTACGGAGTCAATCTTTCCCTGTCTCTTGGGAAAAGCACAGCTTCCCTTATGTTTGGCAGCCCAAGGATAACCATTGTAAGCCTTTCTAGCCCCATGCCATATCCTGCATGAGGAGGTGCCCCATATCTGAAAGAATCAATGTATGATTCAAAGTCTTTAGGGTTTAACCCTTTGGCTTTCAGCCTTTCAATCAAAAGTTCAGGAATGTGCACTCTTTGCCCGCCGGATGTGATTTCCAGGCCTTTATAGATTGCGTCAAAGCCTGCGCTAAGGTCTTTCCCTTTTGGCATGATGTAAAATGGCTTTCCTGCAATAGGCCAGTCATGAACAAAAACAATAGTGTCTGGGAAAAGCTCATCCAGTTTTTTTTCAGCTTCTCCTGACAAGTCATGCTCGCTCATTTCCACTTTTTGCTTTTTCATAAGAGCCAGGACTTCTTTGAATGTAATGTATTTTACTTCAGGAACTTTAAGCTTCACGCCAAGAAGCTCTAATTCTTTCTTGTTTTTCTCAATTGTTTTTTTTACCATATGCTGGACAACTTTGCCAAGCTCATCCATAACGACAAATTCGTCTGCAAAAGCCATCTCAAAATCAAACTGCCTCGATTCATTAAGATGCCTTACTGTGTTGTGCTTTTCAGATCTCCAGACTGTAAACACTGCAAATACCTTTTCCATGGAACAGGCAAGCATCTGCTTGTATAATTGGCAGCTCTGGCTTAGAAATGCTTTCTTGTCAAAATACTTCAATGGATACAATTCCGTCCCGCCTTCGCTGCTTGAGCTTATTATGCTTGGAAATGTTGCTTCAACAGCCCCGTTATCTATCATATATTCCCTGAATGCCTGGAGCATAGTGCTTTGAATTTTGAATATAGCCTGCACATTTTTCCTATGCAAATCCAAGAACCGGTAATCTAATCTTTTTGATAATTCTGTTTTTGAAAATTCAGAGACATCTATTGGAAGAGTCTCAGCAGCTTCCCCTAAAATTTCAAAACTGTCAGGAAGTATTTCTCTTCCGCCCGGAGCCTTATCGCTTTTTTTTACTTCGCCTTTAACAACAACAACGCTTTCCCGGTTTGTTTTTGACATTAATTCAAATATTTCTTTTTTTGTTTTTTCTTTATGCGCTGTTATTTGTATCTCTCCAGATTTATCCTTGAGAACAATAAAACGGACTTTGCCCAGGTCTCTGCTCGTGCTAACCCAGCCTGCTGCAACAACTTTCTTGCCATCGTCCTTTGCAGTTAATTCTTCCGCATATTTTCTTTCCTTATTTAGCTTGACTAAGTCCATATGTAAAATCTTGGAAAATACTTATTTAAAGCTTTCCATTAGATTTAAATAAATAATAAAATTAGTTTCTTTAATGGATTTTGATA
>CAYRAU010000023.1:2712-7838 GCA_964422525.1 Candidatus Woesearchaeota archaeon | reverse complement strand
ATTTTGGCGTCTTGGCAAAAGAAATAGAGCTGGTTGCAAAGAAAACAATGTCTGGAACAGATTTATCAGAAGCCTTGATAGAATTTGGAGAATCTTATGATTCAGACCTGCTAAAAAAATCATTGACAATTTTAATAGAAGGCTTGGAAGCTGGCGGAAGATTAGCTGAATTGCTGAATAAAATTTCCTGGAATATAAAGGAAACTCAGATACTGAGAAAAGAAATTGCGTCAAGCGTTACAACTTACGCGATGTTCATTGCATTCAGCTCATTGCTGGCAGCCCCTTTCCTCTACGCTTTATCTTATCAGCTAATCAACATAATGGCGATAATAACTGCGAGAATAGATTTGCCGGAAACAGCAGGTTCAATTAGCCTGCCTATTTCAGGCGGTGGACTTGGGATAGCAGCGTCTGACTTCAGAATATTTGCAATAGTGTCATTGGTAATTACAGCTTTATTCTCTGCATTGATAGTTGCAACAGTAAAAAAAGGCGATGTGAAAGCAGGATTCAGAAGCATTCCAACTTACATCATAGTAGTTTTAGTTTTATTTTTCATAATATCAGCTGTTTTAGGGGCATTTTTAGGAAAACTAATATAAAATAAAACCGTAAAGTTTAAATACAAATAAAGTCATTTAAAAATTAGTAAAAAGGAAGGTGTTAAAAATTAGTAAAAAGGAAGGTGTTAATTAATGCTTAAAAAAGGACAGGCAGCCATGGAGTACTTGATGACTTATGGCTGGGCAATTCTAGTTGTTCTTATTGCTTTAGGTGCTTTGTTTTATCTGGGAGTTTTTAATCCAACTGTCCCAAGCACATGCCAGATTGCAGCGCCATTTAGTTGCCAAGATGTTGTAGCAAAAGATACTCCAGACTCTGTAACTTTAAGAGTTGGTGCATCTGGAATAAGCACAGCAACCATTACCAGTATACAAGTTAATGGTCAACCTTGTGGTGGCTTTGCTGCTGATTTAACCCCTGCAAGAAATACACCTGTCAATGTTGTATGCACCCCTCAAGCAGTAGGCAAAGGCGATAAATTCTCAGGCACAATTACAATAAATTATAAAACAACAACAGGAGGACTAGACCACACAACAACAGGTCAATTCTCGGGAACGGTTGAATAAACATGAAAAAAAATAATAAACAGCAAAACAACAATTCTAAATTTTTGAAGATTATAGGAGTTTTTTTAGCTTTGTTTGTATTCTTAGTGTTTTTAAACTCATTAAACTTGACGGGACAGGCATTTAAAACTACTGGGCTCTTATATGTAAGCTCAACGCCAAAAGAGGCCAATATATTCATTGATGACGTGCCTTATGGGCTAACAAGCAAGGAAATAAGGTTAAATGAAGGCACTTACACTTTAAGAATTGAAAAAAGAGGCTACATAACTTACCAAGAAGTTTTGTATTTAAAGGCTGGCGTGAGGGAAAGAGTGCTAGTTAGCATGGTGAGAGAATAAACATGAAAGGCTCTGAAAACACGTCAATAAGGAATATAATAGTAATATTGTTTATTCTAATTATAGTGCTGTTCCTTTTTGACTCTCTGGAAATATCTGGCAATTCATTCAAGAACACAGGAAGCATATGGATTGGAGGAAGTCCTAAAGCTTCCAATCTTTTTGTCGATGGTCAATATCAAGGTCTTACGCCTAAAACAGTAAGATTCTTGTCAGAAGGAACTCATGTATTGCGACTAGAAAAAACAGGGTATAAATCCTTTGAAACAGTATTTGACATTAAAGCCGGAAAGAAAGCAAACTCAATACTATTCACTTTAGAGCCTATTTAAGGCTTTAATAATATTTTTAAATTGTACTTATTTCTTCTTTTTATATAAGCGACGATAGTTTAGCCTGGTTAGAATGGGGCGTTGCCAACGCTCCGACGCGGGTTCAAATCCCGCTCGTCGCAGTTATTCAAACTTGAAAGAATTGATATAATCCAGTTTTGACAATATTCTTGGAATTCCGTTTATATTTGCTTTTGAACCTTCTACTAAAAGAACAATATTATACAGATTATCCTTAAGATTAACATCAACGCTAAAAAGCTTGTAATTCCTAATTCTCATGGCAGAAGCCAGCTCTGCTGAATGCATATTTTTATTCATAGTTATATAAAGCTTTTTTTGATAGGACCCAATCCCTTTTTTCTCCAAGATCTTATCTATAAATACAATTAACCATACAACAAGGTAAAGCAAAGAAGCAATTAGGTATTCTCTAACACCCATAATCAAGCCTATAATAGAAAATATCCAAATGCTTGCAGCTGTAGTAAATCCAAATATCTTATCAGTTGTCTTTATTAATGCTCCAGCCCCTAAAAAACCTATACCAGTTACAGTAGCGCCTAGTAATGGTAATGGATTTTCTTTATTGAATATCAAAGCAACTACGCCTAATGCGCAGGAGCCCATAGATACAAATATAAAGGTGCCAAATCCGATTGGCTTATGAGCCCTTTGTCTTTCTAAGCCGAATATTAAAGCAAATAAGAAGGTCAGACCAAAGCTGATAAATATTAAGGCAAGTTCCATAAAAGCCCAGATAAACGCAGTCTTATAAACTTATTTTTTATTTAAATAGCACCGAAAAATTTTTATATTAGATTTCCATAAGGTTAAGAAAGAGGGTTAAATGGTTGATTTAAGGCAAGTTGAGTGTGATAGGTGCAATAAATTAGTTCCTGCTTCTGAAATAAGATATACCTCAAAGTCAAATGACTTGGTCGTGCCTGTATGCGCTAGCTGCAGAGGCAAGATACCAAAGAACTTTAGCGAAAAAAGAACAGAACAAGCGCCAAGGCTTATTTGCGAATACTGCAACTACAAGTTTACATTAAATGACAACAGCAGGTTCAACGTAAGATGCCCATACTGCGGAAATACAAGAAGGATTTCTATATACAAGCCTCAGACAGCTGACAAGCTATTAAGAGAAGTATTCTAAAAATATCCTTTCAAGGACATTATAATGCCTGCCAGGAATAATATTAAGATTATTGCATATATGGCAAAATTGCCTTTTATTGTGTATTCCGGCTTTCTCTCACCAAGCTTCTTGGCTTTATAATGCATCATTAATATTAAGATGCCTTCCAAACCGCCTGTAACAATACCCGCTAATGATATAATTTTTACAAAGCTTCCAATATGGAACAAAACAAATATTAAAGGAATAAACAAAACTAAGAACAAGGCAAGATTCTTCTTGACTTTATAATCATATTCGAACATCCATCTCAGAGCCAAGCCTAAGGCCAAAAATGAGGTTGACATAGTGAATATAGCAAATACATTGCCGAGTATCAGCATTACAGGGCTGACTTGGTTTCCAAGCCCTGTTGTAGCTACTTCTGTAGTGTTCTTTCCAGTAGCGCCAACAACAATGAATGCAAACAGCAAGTAAATAAGCGTTATTATAACGACTGCATAAATAATTGATTTCTTCATCAGATTTTTATTTTTATTAAGAACCTGCCTTACTTCAGGGATAACAGAAGCCCCTATAAATGCGAACAATATTGCGCCATAAGGGACAAACGCATTTGAAAGGTTAACCCCTTTGTAATTATTGTAATCAATCATGTTAAATGAGAATAAAGCGATTATTACAACTATCAGCACAACGCCGCCTATCATCCAGAACTCAATGTTTTCTATAAGCTTCAATCCCTTGTGAACAAAAAATCCGAGAATGACAAATGCTGCCAAAGAATAGTAAAGAGTTGTGCCGCCTACAAGATTTGTCACAGCTTCGCCAATGCCAAACAAATAAGCAATTAAAGCCCCGTAAATTCCAAATGCCATGGAAAATGCAAAGCCGTATTTTCCGTATTTGCCTAGAAATTTTTCTGCATAACCTGTAAGCTCATGAGTTCCTTTTAATCTTAAAGTTACCTCGCCAAGATAAAGGTAAAACAATGCGATAACAATGCCAAGCAAAATTATTTCCAATGCCCCAATTAAAAAGCCAGACTGGACAACCGTATATGGAATGCCTAAAATTCCAGCGCCTACAATGCTGCCCATTATAATGGCAATACCTAAAGGCAATATTTTCATTGATATTAAGAAAATTCCATAGTTTTTAATCTTTACTAATGAAATTTATTATTTCAGCTGCAAAGCTTGGATACCAGAAGCTGATAAATCTTGAGCACTCAACCTCAATTATAAATTTGCCATCAATTGGCTGCAAACTTCTTCTTGGACCATGTGCTAGTTCTCCATTAAAGACCTTTTCAACGGTAATCTGCGGTGTTGGCGTGTTCTCCAAAGCTGATTTAACGCATTCAAGGTAATTCTGAGGGGTAAAATTAGCCAGAAACTTGCTATAAACATCATCGGATGAGTAGTTTCTCAGAATGTTAATGTCTTTCAGCATATTGGATTTAAATTCTGTCTGCAAAGAATCCATTTCGAATTTGCCGAACGTCTTAAAGATATTAGCCACTGTCCTTTCAGCCTCAAAATAAACCATGTTCTTGTAGCTTTTTTCTATGCTTTTAAAAAACTGGTATTTTTCAGAATTTATGCTATTGACTTTCTCCTGTATCTTTCTTCTTGTGTGCTCCCCGCTTAAAACAACTATATCCATTATGCTGCTTACAGCCTTGATTTTTGGGAAAGCCCTGTGAACAAATATTATTTTACTGCTTCTGCCAACCTCGCCCCAGAAATCCTGGTAAATGCTTAATCTCTTTTTATAATCTTCTTCGTCCTTTGCAACCCATGCATATCTTTTCCTGTACTCATACATTGCCTTTTGATCTTTATTGTTGTTGAAAATGTCATACATTTGAATAGCTTCATTAATGCCTGGAACATCCCTGTTAAAATCAACACCCCAAAGCCTCTTTCTTGGCATATTGGAAATTATTAAAGTTCCTTGTAAGTCCTTAAAAGCCAAACTAGCTACTGTGTCTGAGTTATCATCCCTTGAAGTAGAGCTTCCCAAAGCAGGACCACTATGCGGGCAGACTAAGAATACATCATTGTCATTGGCTTTGTAAACTGTGTAGCCCTGATTAAACCTTATGTCCATAAAAATAAGCATCAAATTCTAATATAAAAGAAATTCTATACTTAAGTTAAACTAGAAA
>CAYRAU010000023.1:661-2612 GCA_964422525.1 Candidatus Woesearchaeota archaeon | reverse complement strand
ATAAATCAAAGAATTAACAAAAAGAATATTAATTACAAAGAAGCATTGCAAAAATCCTTGTCAAGATTAGGTCCGGCAGTATGGACAAACATCGTGTTATTTGTATTTGTAATTGGATTGTTTATACTTTTGATAGTTCCAGGAATAATATTTTCAATATATTGGGCTTTTGCCAATTATGCTGTAATTCTTCATAATAAAAGCGGAAAGGATGCATTAGACCATAGCAAATCTGTTGTGAAGGGAAGATGGTGGAGAGTATTTGGAATTCTTATTGTCATAGCAATTTTATCAGGCTTAGCATCAATAGCATTGACTAATATCTTAAGCCTTATTCCAAAAAATTTCATACTAAACATAATAGCCAACACAATATTAAGCGTTTTAATGGCTTTCTTCACAGTTGTTGGAACTGTATTATTCATTAATTTGGATAAAGTTAGAGTCAGTAAAACAAAGCAGTAAGGGTTAACTTTTTATACTAATTTATTCTAAAATATTTAACAAAAGAGGTGTAATAATGAGGATTGCCATTAACGGCTTTGGAAGGATAGGCAAGTCTGTTTTCAGGGCTTGCATTCAAAGAAATATTAATGTTGTAGCCATAAATGATCCCCATGACATTAAAACCCTGGAATACTTATTGAAATACGATTCTGTTTACGGAAAATTTAAAGGCAGCGTTTCCTCAAAAGGCGAGAACGCACTAATTGTGAACAATAAAAAGATTTATGTTTCTCACAACAGAGACCCTTTAAAACTTCCATGGAAAAAGTTAAAGATTGACATAGTTGTGGAGAGCACAGGCGCTTTTAGAGACGGCAAGGAAGCTGCAAAGCATTTGAAAGCAGGCACTAAGAAAGTTATTATTTCCGCTCCGGCCGAGAATCATGATGCCACAATTCTTCCAGGCATCAACAACAAAGCATTAAGCAAAAACCACAAAATCATTTCATGCGCCTCATGCACAACAAATGCTTTAGGGCCTGTAGCAAGTTTACTAGATGAAAACTTTGGCATTGAAAAAGCATTCATGAATACTATTCACGCTTATACATCAAGCCAGACCTTGGTTGATACTTCTGCAAGAAAATTAAGAAGAGGCAGAGCAGCTGCATTAAATATGGTACCAACAACATCAGGTGCTACAGAAGCTACATCAGAAGCATTGCCTCACTTAAATAAAAAAATGGACGGCTTGGCAATAAGAGTTCCTGTTGCAACAGGCTCTATTGTGGATTTTACAGCTTTGCTGAAGAAAAATGTCACAGTTAAGCAAGTTAATGAAGTATTCAAAAAAGCTGCCAACGGCAAATTAAAAGGCATTATTGGCTATACGGAAGATGAAATTGTTTCAAGCGATATTATCGGAGACTCAAGAAGTTCCATTATAGATGGGTTAAGCACCAAGGTCGTTGGAGGAAATCTTGTTAAAGTTCTTTCGTGGTATGACAATGAATGGGGCTACAGCAACAGGTTAGTTGATTTAATACAAATAATGAGCAAGAAATAAAATGCTAGTTACTGGTAGAAAGATTTTAGACAGAGCAAATAAAGAAAATTATGCTGTTGGCGCATTTAACATCAATAATATGGAGATTCTTCAAGCCATAGCAAATGCCGCTTCTAAGCTAAAAGCCCCTGTAATATTGCAGACTTCAGAAGGCTCAATAGAATATGCTGGCTTGGATTACTTAAGAAATATGGTTGATGCTGTCCCTAAAAATGTTGAATATGCACTGCATTTAGATCATGGAAAAAACTTGGATTTAATCAAAAAATGCATTAATCATTGCTACACTTCTGTGATGTTTGACGGCTCTAAATTAAGTTTTAACAAGAATATTAGAAAGACTAGGAAAGTTGTTTCCTGGGCTCATAAAAAGAATGTTTCAGTAGAAGCTGAGCTTGGAACTATTGGCGGAAGCGAGGACAAGATTAAGTCAAGAAA
>CAYRAU010000023.1:0-651 GCA_964422525.1 Candidatus Woesearchaeota archaeon | reverse complement strand
CAATCGGGACAAGCCACGGTCCAAATAAGTTTAAAGACAAACCTAAATTAAGATTAGATACTCTTAAAGAGATAAAAGCAAAAACGAAACTGCCATTAGTTCTGCATGGAGCAAGTGAGGTTCCTCAAGAGTTAGTTGGAAAATTGAAAAGACTTGGAATGAAACTTGATAATACTCAGGGCGTTCCAGCTTTGCAGATTAAACAAGCAATAAAACTTGGCATTAACAAAATAAACACAGACACAGACTTAAGATTAGCTTTTATTTATGGCTTAAGAAAGTCTTTAAGCAACAAAGAAATAGACCCAAGAAAATTGTTAAAGCCTGCAAGGGAAGAAATGCAAAAAATTATTGAAAAAAGAATAATCTTATTTGGAAGCAGAGGTAAAGCAAGATGATTTACATTGCATCAGATCATGCTGGTTATAAATTGAAAGAATACTTGAAAAAACATTTTAATAAAAATAATATTATCCATGAAGACTTGGGCACAAATTCTAATAAGCCAGTTGATTACCCGGATTACGCCAATAAACTTGCTTTAAAAGTAAAAAAAACAAGACAAAAAGGAATTCTGGTTTGCGGTACTGGAACAGGCATGGTTATTGCTGCTAACAGGCATAAAGGGATAAGGGCTGCTTTAATCTATGA
>CAYRAU010000022.1:1865-7900 GCA_964422525.1 Candidatus Woesearchaeota archaeon | reverse complement strand
AATAACTGCGCCTACAGCATCTAAGCTATTAAAGGGTTTTGAAGTTGAAGGTCTTCTTAAAAAAAGACTAGAAAGAAGATATTTATTATTTAGGGCTAATAGGGAAAATAATGTTCTAAAAGATTTATCCAGAATTTACTGGTGGCAGAGGCTAAAAAAGTTAATAGATTATTTAGATTCTGAGCTGCATAGCCCAACAATAATATTATTTGGATCTTTAGCGAAATTAGAGGCAAAAAAAGACTCAGATATAGACTTGGTTGTATTAACAAAAATTAATAAAAGTTTGAATCTCAAAAAATATGAAAAGTTGTTTAGTAGAGAAATCCAATTATTCGCATTTAAAAGTCTAAGTGCTATAAGCAACAATGAACTTAAAAACAATATACTAAACGGTCATTTAATCCAAGGGGAATTAATATAATGGACTGGCTTGATTGAAAGAATAAAGGATTTGTAAAAGAATCAAAAGTAGATAATAATCTAGTTAATTCTTTAATTAAATCTAGTGAAAAGAAATCAGAATCAAACAAAAGACTTGGTTTAGATGAAACTACCGCATCAACAAAAGTAAGCTTAGCTTATGAAGCATTAAGAGAAGTTTTGGAAGCCTTAGCAATTAAAAAAGGCTTTAAGATATATAATCATGATTGTTTTTCTGCCTTTCTTGATGAAATTTGCAAAAATAAATCCTTTTCTGCGGAATTTGATAAATTCAGAAGACTGAGAAACCAGATAAATTACTACGGAAAGGACATTTCTGTTGAAGAAGCTAAGATTATAATAAAAGAAATCAATTTATTAAGAATTAAACTATTGGAAAAATAGCTCTGCAATATGGAAAAAAGTCTGAAAACAAGAAAGAAGTCAAAGAACTATATGTTGGGCATTAATTTTATAAAAGTTATTTTAAGAGTCAAGCCAGTGCTTCAAATGGCTTTAAATTTGTAAAATTAATTTTTTCCTCTTTTTCCGTGAGCAGCTAAGCTAGGCCTCATCTTTTCATGGCCTCTGCCTTTGCCTCTCAAGCCCCTGGATTTCCTTCCAGCGCTTGTAATTCCCCTGTAAACTCTTCCAGTATTGGATTTCAGCCATTCCATGCCTGCATATTTGCTTACTAATTCCCTGTCAGCCAGAATTACTTCATAAAAATAATACCTTCCGTCTTTAGCTAAATAATATGAATTAAGAACTTCGCAATTAGGATATCTTTTGTTAGCTCTTTCCTCAGCAACCCACTGGTAGCTTTTTCCAACAATCTTCATTCTTCTGTTATGCTTGCTTCTTCTTCCTTTCTTTATTAAAGGCCTTTGCCTTCCGCCTCTTAATAGCTTTACTCTGGCTATAATATAGCCTTGCTTGGCTTTATACCCAAGGCTTCTGGCTCTGTCAAGCCTTGTAGGATTATCAACTGTAACCACAGAATTAGATCTTCTCCATTCAATAAGTCTGTCTCTGTAAAGCTGGCTTAATTCAGCGCTTGGCTTTTTCCATGACTGTTGAAGATATTTGCATAAACCCATATCTCTGGAAAGAAACTAAGCATTTTTAAGCCTTTTGATTGTCTTAAGCTGCAAATGATAAGTTAATATACTTCTTTGGTTGGGCCCCGTTTACTTCTTCAATATACAAACTTCCTAATGTGCTTCCAGTTTCTGAAACCTGAGTCAAAGTATATTTTGACACGTTTCCACCTGTTATTGCAGGCCATGTAGCACATCCAACTTTGCCGTTTGTATTGTTAAATGCACAGAGCATTGATGTTAGTTTCTGATGATCTAAACTAAATCTAGAGCTATCAAAATTAAGCTTTATTCCGTAAGAAACCAAATAATTTGTGTTTATGCCAAATGTTACAGTTACCAAACCATTTTCATTAGCTACATTAGTATAATAAACATCATTGCTACAGTCACTTGAGCAGGTATTTACATTTTCTCCAACATTGCAAATCCCATTACCACAATAAGATGTTTGCTGCTGGCAAGAGCTTTGACCATTGACACAGTATTCATTGCTTGCACAATCATCTATAATATTTGATGATGTACCAGTTGTACAATATGAACTAGTTGTTCCAGGATTTACGCAGGTATTTGTTAAATAGTTTCTGTAAACATCATCGCTTTGGCAGTAATAATTTCCAGTATAAGCATCTGTTCCGCAATCTGCATTTGTATTACAAATTATTGTATCATTCAAAACATTAAATAACTTTAAATCATAAACATTGGCCTGCTCTTTGTCAGCAGAATAAGTTACAGCAACTCTCCAATATCTTGCTTGCGTAGGGCTAAATGTATGCTCTTGATTTCCAACAGCCCCTGTCTTGCTTGTTACTGTTAGCCAATTAACATTGTTTATAGAATATTGCAAGTTATAATTTTGAGTTAGAGAACCATGAAGAGCTAGGTTAGCTTTGCCAATGTTATATGCTTGTCCTAAATCTACAGCTACCCAATGAGGAGTGCTAGGTCCTATTTTTGGATTATTTCTTTTGCTTGCCCATCTTGTTCCTAGATTGCCATCAACAGTTTTTGAAGCGCCATAAGAACAAGTTGGACCACAACAGTTGCCATAACAAGAATTGCTTGATGCAGGCTTGTTCAAGGCAACATTTTGACCGTATGTAACATAACCAGTTAGCTCATCACCAGAAAACCCTGAAGATTTATCAGAATTAAAAAATGTCAAATAAAAAGTTGAGAAAGCCGTAACACCGACTAAAACAGCAATAACGACTAAAACATTAAATGTCTTGTTATCTTTTTTTGCCAACCAATTAACCACCAGCTTTTTATAAATTATTAATAGTATTCCTATATATATATTTCGATTTTTGGTTTAGGCTAAGAAATAATAATTAATGATAGATTAAATACAAAACTATAAAAATTATTGCCCTGTAAAAAGTTTTAGAGTTGGTCTGTTTTTTAATGTTTCCAAGACTTCATTTGCCACCAAATTATTCGCAATATCATTTTTGTTAGCTGTTTCTAGTAAAATTTTATAATATCCTTGGGCCGTCCTAGAAAATCTTCTAACAAATTTTTGGCTAACTTTTCTTTTGCCGCTTTGGATATAAATAAATTGCTTGTCAAAGCTATAAAGTTCGTGTATTAAATCTATGAGCAATCTGCTTGGAATAACTAATGGGTTTTTATAAAGTCTGCCATCGCCGATATGAGTTCTGCCAGTCCTATGATGATTTGCATGGTATGACTCATTATCCAACCCTGAAAGTATTTCATGCTCTGATTCAGATCCCAAAAGTGTCTTAGCATCAATGTAAACATCTTGCCCAATAGTCTGCATAAACCTAAATTGATTAATACCTGGCCATTTGTATTGTATTCCTAATCCATCACTATGATTCCTTAGTCTTTGAAAGCCTGGATCATAGACTAACCTGTTAAATGACTCCCATCCAGGCACCCCGTAATGGTTGCGGTTTTCCAACAAAAAATTAAAATAATCCTGCCTCATTGATTCATTGCCTTTAGCCCTATAATAAAAGTCTTGGGATTGTGTCGAATGAAATAAGGTGGCGGTGGCTATTAATAATCCTGCTTGAATAAAATTTCTTCTTGATATTAATTTCATAAAGCTAAATTAAATCATAGATTTTAAAAAGCTGCTGTTTATATCAGCATTGTCAGCAAACTTCCAATAGCAGCCACAACAAATGCTATTTCTAAATCATTAAATGCCATAATAGCTAATAAAGGGATTAATCTTCCTACGCATATTGCAGTTTCCCTGACAACCAAATATTCCACTCTGTTCTTCCTGCTCAAGTTTGCTTTCTTGTAAGCGATAGCATGCAAAGGAATTTCCAGCAAATAGAAAAACACTCTGCTAAATATGTGCAGGATTCCTATTTGCAATAATGTCCTGACAAAAATCCTTGCTATGAATGCAATTGAATTAAATGAAGCTCCTATTTTCAGCAGGTTTCTGGCGTTTCTGGATTTAGTAAGCCTGCCAATGTATAATGTTATTAAGGAGACTAAAAACAGTCCTGCTGTGTAAATCCATCCTAGTGAAATATAAGACCCTAATAATGTAAATATCAAGATTGGCCAGAATAAATAATCAGCCATTATAGTAATGCCATAGCCGATTTCTGCAATAACATCCTTGAAGTGCTCTTTCTTAAGCAGATAATTAAATGAAAACTTTGAGCTTTCATAAACTTCCCCTGACAAGAATAATGGAACTGTTGCTAAAATCAAAAGTATGCTTGCAATTATGAATAATAGCGGAAAGCCGAACTTAACCAAGACAAATGCACCTAATATAGGTCCTGCTATTGAGAATACTGAAGCCAAGAAAAACCATTTGCTTACAGCTTTGCCTCTTGTGCTGCTTTTAGTTGATCTGGCAAGCTCAAGATGGAAAGCTATCCAGTAAAATGCGCTTGATGCTCCAAATACAATTCCAACAACTGAATAATGGACAATATTGCTTTTTAATGAATAAAGAAGCGCCATGTATATTATAGTCAGGAAGGAACTAACAAGTATTGAGTGCTTAAAGCCGTATCTCGCTGAGAACTTTGCCACAAAAACATTTAGCACTGCAAAAGAAGCCGTATAATAAATAAAGAATAATGCTATCTTGCTTATGCTATAACCCAGATCAGTATAAAGATAAATTGGAATAAAAAGCCCAATCATTGAAATTGCCAGAGATCTTATGATTACTGCAATATATACTTCAGATAACTCTTTTTGAGCAAAAAAGCGGAAATGATTGTGCAAATTAAGCATTAGCTTTTTAAGATTATTGCTTAATTTAAAAGTTTTTGCATAAATTTTATATACCAGTATAGTTTAGCTTTACCATTATAAAATTAAAACAACAGGGGGTTAAAGAATGGCTAATGTTTTAAGCGGTTTTCTTAAGATAGTAGGCGGATTAGTAGTGATTCTTATAGGCATACTGGCTGCATACTATAACTTATGGGGATGGAACTGGACTCAAGCAGTATTGGACTTGATACAAGGCACAGTAATAATCTTTGTAGTATTGATGGGATTGTTATTATTGTTCTTGGGAATAACAGGTCTTAAAGAATAATTATTTTCTTTTCTTATTTTTCTTAACTGTTTTTTTAACTTTCTTGACAGGCTTTTTGCTTTTTTTATTTGCTGCAGCTTTCTTTTGTTTCTTAATTTCTTTTTTCTTTTCAATAACCTTCTTAGGCTTTTTCTCAGATTTTTCCTCTTCCTCGGGAATTTCATCCCATTTGACTTTTAATTGAGCCTCTAATCTTTCAATTTCCTTCTTCATGTTTTCAATATCTGCCGAGGATATTTTTTCCTGCATTACTTTTCCGCATTCTGTGCACTTGTACTGATTTTCCATGGCTTCCTCAACAGTCATCTTGACAAAATCATGGTCTGCGCATGTAAAGTAAACTCCTTCCGCTGCTTCTTCCAGCATTCTTTTCTTAATCTGCTCCAGCTTCTTTGTTTTCAGCCCAATTACCAATAATCTTGCGTGCTTAATGTTAAATGTCCAATAATAGATATACCAGCCTTTCTGCCTGTCTTTTTTTCTTATTGAATAAACCAAATTATGGTCAGAAAGCCTGTAAAGCATGTTTCTAACTTGATTAACGGTTTTATTCAGCTCTTCTGCCAATGTAAACTCACTGACATTTTCCTTGTACAGCAAAGCTCTTACAATCTGCACGGTGTCATGCCCTGCAAGTTCAGAAGCAAGCTCTTCAATAAACGCGTCTGTTAATTTCATACCAAGCTTTTTCCCATAAGCATATTTAAAAACCTTTTTATATTACGACTTTTACTACATTTAAATAATAAGAAAACCTTTTAATAGGATTAAAGATAAATATTTAGAGGTGATAAAATGGATTCTAGAAAGAGAGTATTAGACTTGAAACTTCCTGCTTTCCCAGAGCCAGCAACTCTGCCGAGGATTCCAAGCTATGAAAGCATAATTTCTTCTAATTTTGAGGATGATGAGCTAAAGCCAAATGCCATGCGAACAAGCCTTGAAAAGCCTTT
>CAYRAU010000022.1:0-1855 GCA_964422525.1 Candidatus Woesearchaeota archaeon | reverse complement strand
AGAGCTATCAAGGAAGAGGAAGATGCCAAGATTCAGCAATGGCATGATGATTTGGAAAGAATTAAGGAAAATCTCCTGAATGTTGACAATATTTTAGGTGAATCTCTGAAATAAAATGGTTTCAAAAGAAGCTTATCTTCAGGTATATCAGCCTTTGACTATCAGAAAAACATTGCTTAGCTCTGCCATAGACTGCATAAAGCTGATAGAAGACAAAGAAAGCATTGTCAGCTTGATCAAGAACAAGCACCATAAAATAATTGAAGTCAAAAGGCTGTTTAATGATTTAAAAGAAGATTATGCAAAACTTGAAGCGGCTCTGCCTGAACTATCAAGCGCTTCTGAAATCAAAGAGGCAAAATCAAAGGCAAAAATAAAAATTCAGGAGCCTATAGAGCTTAACTTGAACAATATTGAAAAGGAAATAATGGACATAAAGCAGAGAATTGAGAAGCTTAATTAATTTCTATATACTCTTTTCCTATATCAACATACTGAGTTATGCTTGGATTCTCTGTTAATGTTCTCCTGCTGATTATTAACGGATCATTTCTATTTGCTTTTCTCGCAGCAATTGCTACAATGTAAGTCCTTGGATCATTTGATATTCCAGGAATTGTTTTTAATACAGGCATCCTGCTAATTGAAGTATTGACAATTACCTGAAGGCTTGACACAGGCAAACGCCAGAATACATCTGTTAAAAAATCCATTGTTCTGCCCTTGTCTTTTCCCAAATCCCTTGTATCAATTGTTCTAATAATATAATCCCAGTCGCCATCTTCCAGAACAGCATATGCAGCATTTTCATAAATTCCTTCCTGGGAAGTAAAATTTGCCCTGCTGCAGCAAAACAATAGCGGCAAATAACAAATGCCTTCTAGGAAATCTCGCCTGGTTTTCATTCCAGAACAGCCTTAATCCTTCTTATTCCCGCTGCAACGCTTTCTTCTTTTAAAATTTTAAACCTGCCAAGCTCTTTTGTGTTTGAAACATGAGGGCCGCCGCAGATTTCTTTTGAAAATCCTTTTATGAAATAAACCTTGACTCTATCGCCATATTTGTGCTCAAAGACTCCTGTAGCTCCAAGCTTTTTAGCTTCCTGCAATGGCATCTCATTGAATTCAACATTCAAGCCTTCTTTTATCTTCTTGTTAATCAAGTCTTCTGTTTTCTTAATCTGCTCATCTGTTAATTTACCATTGTAGTTAAAATCTAATCTTAATCTTTCCTTGGTAATATTGCTTCCTTTCTGCTCAATTTTCTTGTCAACAATCTCTTTCAAAGCCTGCAATAATAAATGGGTTGCAGTATGAAGTTTTGTAGTTTCGATGCTGTAGTCTGACAACCCGCCCTTAAATTTCTGCTCAGAGCCCTTTCTGGAAATCTCCTGATGCTTCTTGAATTCTTCCCAAAAAGCTTTTTCATCCACTTTCAGGTTTCTGTCATTAGCTAATTCAACAGTCATCTCTATCGGAAATCCATAGCTTTGATACAAGTCAAAAGCCAGTTTATTAGGAACAAGCTTTCCTTTAATATTAACAGTTTCTTTGTCAAAAACAGTTAATCCTCTTACTAAAGTGTTTTCAAACTTCTTTTCTTCTTTTTCCAATTCATCCAAAATAAACTTTTCATTCTGCTTCAGCTCCGGATAAATCTTGCTGTACTGATTTATGACTGCTTTAACAATTTCAACAGAAAAGCCTTTTTCAGCATTTATCTTATTCCCGTATCTCAAAGACCTTCTGATAAGCCTTCTTAACACATAACCCTGCTCAACATTGCTTGGCCTGACTCCTTCTGCCAGGACGAATGTTGATGCTCTTAAATGATCAGCAATTATCCTTATAGCTTT
>CAYRAU010000021.1:3011-9782 GCA_964422525.1 Candidatus Woesearchaeota archaeon | reverse complement strand
GTTTTATGTAATCTTGACCATCAACCTTGCCAACTAAACCGCCAGGACCTTCATTGCATGCATGCAACAATGCAGTATTATCTCCTTCTTCACCTTCCCAGCTCATGTTAAATCCGTTTTGATATTGCATTCTTTCTTTAATAGGGCAGAATGCTGGACTTCCGAAGAAGTAAGTAGTGCCTTTGCATCTTCCTTCGCATTGTTTGTAATCAGCCATTTTTATTGTATTTTGGATAAACTCCTCTGTCCATAAACACCTTTTTTATTTTTATTACCTTGCCTTTATTATTATCCAGAACATTTTTAAAATTTGCCATTGCCTGGCCAAGCCCAACTAACTCATCTTTTAAAGTCATTATGGCTACTATTTCTCCTTCCTCGAATTCATTAAGCTTGGAAATGCCTGGTATTGACAAATCAGCGCCATTGCATATAGAATCAACTGCGCTGTCTAAAACCCAGACTTTAGGCAGGTGAGCAACAGCATCTTCAATCTTCTGTATTATTTCCTTTAAAGCAGTTTCATCGCCTTTCTTGTAAAACTCATAGGCATCTTTCAATTCAATCAAGCTGACAGAATTTTCATAAACAAACGGACCGGCTTTAGTCCTGACTAATTCAACCATATTTGCCCCGGTTCCCAGAGACTTTCCAAAATCATGACAATTACTAGATACATAGCCTGTTTCTATCAAGAAATTGTGGGTTTCTGGAATGGTCATGTCATATACATAATCAGTCCCGTCTACTAATTCTATTGATTTAATCTTCTCTATAATGAAACTATCCAAAGCAGGCAGACTTACTATTTTAGAACTTTTTTTATAGAATCCTTTGGTAATAGGTATAGAACTATTAAGAACTCTTGATAAATTTCCACCCATCTTGCTTAGTTTAGACTTATTATTTCTTATGAACTCTTTAAAATGGAATCCAATATAGTTATAATCCCCTAAACTTAAGTTGCTTTTCAAATCAAGAATTTTATTAAATCTCTTTATTTTTTCAGGATGATTTGTTCCAATGTCCATAACAAATTTCTTTTGATCAGCAGTATTACCAACTTTTACCTCATACATATAATGTTTTCTTTCACTAATCATTTTTCTTTTAAATATTCTGCTCGAGATACCAACTTTTAAAAGCATTTTATGCAATAGGATTGAACGCAAATAATCAACCGTGTGGATTGAAATGCTGTTGTAATTCCCTTTGACGTGAACTTTCTTTCTACAAACTACAGACCCGTCACCATCAAAATATCCCTTCAAGAAAGCTTTAATCAATCTAGAATGAACATTCAGAATTGGAGAAATATCTGAATATTTTTGTGGGCTCTTAATTCCCAAAGAAGCAGCAATAGTTGCTAAAAAGCTATTAGATGTATCTAACTGAAATAAATTAGATTTTACTTTTTTCTTTGATATTGGGATTTCTGGAAAGATCTTTTTATAAGAATCTAAAAAAGAATCAATTAAAACTTCTTTTTCATTATGAAACTTTATTCTTGTATACCTATTTGTGTTTTTTTCTTTACTATTGTTTCCATCAGAAGCTATTAGTCCAAGTAAATAGAAAAAATCTTCATCAAGTTCATTCATCTTTATTATAGAACCTTTTTGTGTCTTGAATAAATTAATTTCTTTTTTAACGGCATCATAGATGCCTGCAAGCTTTAGATGGCGTATGGTTATTGAATTGTTTGATTTAGCTAAAAATGCTTTCCTATCAAGTTTTAATTTACAGTGCATTTCTCTGATACTTCCATATTTGGAAATTAAAGCTTCTTTACACTTTTTCTTAATATCTACTTGTGGGACAAGATAATAATCATCTAGCAAATCAGCTACAATTAGTTTTTTTTCAAAATTAGGGAGTAAAGAGCTTTTAACAAAATAATCACCTTTTTTCAATTTTTGTGCTTCTAACATTTTGTAACCTTTTTTTGCAGCAACCAGCATTTTATGATCTTTAGTGATGGTAAGACTAATACCCGTATCCATGATGATCTTAATCAATTTTGAAGGGGATTTCAATTTTTGATTTACTGAAGGAATTTTTTTAATTATTTTGCCTTTGTCGTAAGAATATACCTTTTGAGGATTGGAATAAAATTCAGAAGCTGAAACAAAACCCTCATCCGTCAAAATTTTTGTCTCAGGATGCAAACATAGCTTTCTTATATAGGTCCCGGCTTCACACCCAACCTTAAATAAGACATTTCTGCCATTGATCTCTAATATGTTAAAATAATAAACTTCCCTGAACCTGTTCTGCCTTTTTACAGCGCTTCTTACAGGAGGCATCTGCTCTATTTTTCCTATAAACTTTTTTACATTGCCTCTTATCTTGCCTTCTTCAACATCAGAATGAAGGTTCATTAAACAGACATATTCCTTTCCTGATTTCAATAGAGTCTGGACTATCCTTGTTCCTTTTCCAAGAGCTATTGGCAGGCAGCCTGTAACATTCGGATCTAATGTGCCTGAATGCCCTGATTTTTTTATGTTTAAAATCCTTTTAACATAGTCAGTAACCTGATGGCTTGTAGGACCCTGATTCTTATCCAAATTAATAACGCCGTAATTTATCAGCTCTGCAATGCTTCTTTCTTCCGGCTTCTTGCCATAGCTTTCATCTGTAGCTTCTTTCTTCTTTACAATTGCTTTTCTCTTGATTTCCTCAAATGGCAGCTTATCCATAACTTTTAAATAATCCAAACCGTTTAAAAGATTAACTAAAAAGAGGTTTAAATGAAAAAGTTCGTTATTACACTGGTTTTCTTGTTTATAGGGGCTTTGATATTTAATCTTACTTTGAACAATTTTACAGGCAATTTAGTCAGCGATGCAGGCCAGCTTGACTACACGCTTGCTGTTGGGGATTCCATTTACATAGGCAACAACACAATATCTTTGGTTTTCGTGAATGTAAATCTTGCTGGGAATGTTTACGGCATTTTCAATGTAAATGACATTAAAAAGCCTGTAAGAGAATTTACACTGCAAGTTGGAGAGACAAGGAATATTTACGGATTTGTAATTGAACTCAAGAAAGTCAGGCCTTTCATAATAAATTCTGAGACAAGAGGGGAAGCTGCTGCAACACTCGGCATTAAGAAATTTGAGCATCCAAACAACGGAAGGTATAATCTTATTGTAGGAGAATCCTTTATTCTAAACAATAACTTTGTAAAGCTTGAGTCTGTGCAGAAGACATATTCAACTTTGAGAATAAATGAAAAAACCTATTTATTAAGGCCAAATGAAGAGAAATCAGACCAGGGATTGAAATTCAGTTTATTAAACAGCTATTACAATTCAGGATTAAAAAGCTATGATGACCCGTCAAAAGCTTTATTTATAATCTTGCCAGAATAATTATTTCTTTTTCTCATGAATTGGCTTCTGGCTTTTAGAAATTATTTTTTGAGTTTTTGCCTTTTGCTGCTCTTGCTTGGTGTCCAGGCTTGAATGCTTGATCTCATCCTTCATCTTCTGCTCAGCTTCTTTCTGCACTTTAGTTTCATGCTTTTCAAAGCCTTTTTCCAGAATTTCTCTCTTTTCTTTTTCTTCCTTGCTTTCTTTAATTTCTTTCTTATCTTCTTTCTTGCCTTTAACTTCCTTGTTAACAGGAGCGTTGATTAATTCAGCCTTGACCAAATCATCATCTTTGGTTACTTTTACCTGAACCTTGCCGGGCGGATTTTTAGCGCCATGCTTCCAGATTTCCTTGTTCAAGTATTTGCCAATCTTGACGTTTTCAGACTTCATATGCTTAATCAAAAATTCCCTCAAGGCTTTTGCAGCTTTAGCTGTTCTTTTGTACCTTGGAGCTTTCAAAAACTCTTTTCTCAATGGGATTGTGTAAATTCTTTCTTCAGCCATTTTATATGTTTATTTTGGTTCTTCTCCAGTTTCTTTTAACTCTTGTATGTCTTCCTGGGTGAACTTTTCTTCCTTTTCCGTATATTTTAAGAACTGTCCAGAAAGGAGCCCATCTACGCTGGTTTCCTTTTTTTGCCAGTCTTGCTTTTTTGCCAGGCTGTTTAGTTCTTGCCATGTTATAATTTTGAGGCCAATCCAGAATGCGCTTCAAGATTAGCTAATTGAGTTGCCATATCGTAGAATCTTAAGCTTAATGCAAATCTTTCACGTTGGTTAGCCTGAGCCAAATACATCATAGTTGCTAATGTTGCCATATAGTCTTCAGTTAATTTGGATTGTTCCATTTTACTTTGATAATTTGTCAAGGAAGCTCTTGCCTTTAGGCGTAATCATTCTTCCTTTATGAACTCCCTTTTCAGCTTTTTTGATTAATCCAGCTTCTTCTAACTGCTGCAATGCCTTTCTTATTATGTTTCCAGAGCCTCTGTAGAACTTCTCCGGAGCATATCCCCTGTTCTTTCTTCCGCCGTATTTTATTCTTAATTTGTTTGTTCCAATAGGGCCTTTTATGTAAACACTTCTTAGAATTGCAGCTGCTCTTTTGTAGAACCAGTCTTTTTCTACTGGAGGCCTTTCCTTATGAACTCCTGTCTTGACAAATTGAGCCCATTCTGGAGCCTTGATTACTTTCTTTAATTCTTCTGAAGCTTTTGCTATAAGCTCATTTGTGTCTTTATCGTATATTGTTGCCATTTTCTATAATGTCGTATCTTGCGATACTAGATTGGCTAGTTTCCTAGCACTAAATTATTGGATTAAGAAGGTTTAAAAAGGTTTCTAGAACTATAGAAATTTGACTTTATATCCTTCTTTACTATCTTCTAAAATAATCCCTTTCTTCTTCAGTTCATTCCTAATATCATCAGCTCTTCTCCAGTCACTGACTTTCCTGGCTTTTTCCCTTTCATCAATCATTTTCTTAACATCTTTGGAAAGCTTAACATCCCTGACAGTCAAAACATCAAATATTTCATTAATTTCAAGAAGAAAATCATAAACCTCTTCTCCGCCAATATTATTTTTATTGCAGTAATTAATCATGTCAAAAACAGCGGCAAATGCCTTGACAGTGTTAAAATCATCATCCATATACTTAAAGAAATTATCTTTAACTTTTTTCAAATAATCTTTGTTAATGCTGTTCCTGTCTTTGACTTCAGACAGGAAATTATTCAATCTTTCCAGGGACTTTCCAGTTTGCTCTAAACTTTCATCAGAAAAATCAATAGGGCTTCTGTAATGGCTGTTTGCATAAAAAAACCTTAATGTTTTATAATCATGCTTGTCCAGAACATCTCTTATTGTCAAAAAGTTTCCTTTGCTCTTGCTCATCTTGCTGCCTTTGACATTCAAAAACCCGGTATGCAGCCAATATCTGACTAATGGCTTTTTGTCAGAGGCAGATTCCATCTGGGCTATTTCAGCTTCATGATGAGGAAAGATTAAATCTCTTGAGCCGCCATGCATATCATACTGTGGACCAAAGAACTTTTCAGTGATTGCAGTGTCTTCAATATGCCAACCAGGCCTGCCGTTTCCAATGTCAGTCTTCCAGACAGGCTCATCTGGCTTGGAAAATTTCCACAGGCAAAAATCTCCTTTATTTTTCTTGCCTTTGCTGTCATCAATTCTTGAAACTCCTTTTTCAGCATCCTTAGCTAAGTTCTTAGATAATTTACCGTAATCCTTAAACTTACTTAGATTAAAATAATATCCGTCATCAATCTTGTAGGCATATCCTTTATCAATAAGAACCTTAACCTGCTTTACAATTTCTTTGATATAATCAGTGGCTCTTGCGTATTTTGTCACAGAATCAATGTTTAATGCCTTCATGTCTTCATGATAATATTTTTCATATTCTCTTGCCAGCTCCAAAGGCTTTTTCTTAACTTCTTTAGCCCTGACAATTATTTTGTCATCCAAATCGGTAATGTTCTGCAGATAAAACACTTTGTAGCCGAGATATCTTAAATACTTTACAATAATGTCAAATTGAACATAAGTCTTTGCGTGGCCTATATGGCTGTAATCATAGACAGTAGGGCCACATACAAATAAATTGACATTCTTGCCTTTTATCGGCTTGAAGGATTCTTTTTTTCTTGCTAGTGTATTGTAAACTTTTAAAGTCATTTTAGTTTTGAATTTAATACATCCTTAAATTTTTTAATTATTCCGCTTGAATTTTCACCCCATTCTTTCATCAAAACACCTTCAAATACCCGGATAGTATCTCGCCATTGATAATGTTATTTAACAGCTCTTTATTAAGATTTTTTAAATTGGGCTCGAAAAATAAATTAATATTTCTGTTTAATAATTTGCTATATTTGCTTAAATTTAGCTTACTTTCTTTAGCTTGAATAAACAAATCTATATCACTCTTTTCATTATCCATGCCTTGGGAAGCAGAGCCGAATAAGATAATGCAGTTTGGCCTTAAATTGTCTTCCAAAAATTTTGCTAGACCAGAGCTTTTTATTCTTAACATAAGATTCTGCTTTTTTAGCAATATAAACAATTCATTTTCTTGATTGGCCCTGTAGCTCGGATATATTGATTTTTTTTCTTTAATTACTAAATTTTGTTTTACTAAATAACTCAGATGGTTGATTACAGAAATTTGGGCCAGTTTTATTCTCCTGGATAATTCCCTCATATGGAAGTCCTTTCTAGGAGAGTCAAAGAATTCCTGCAATAACCTATATCTGCTATAATTTTGTAACATATGGTATATAATAATAGCATGTGGTATATAAATATATCAATTAATAAAAAAATTATTCTAGCCAATAGAAAATTGGTTGAAGAAAATATTGGT
>CAYRAU010000021.1:0-3001 GCA_964422525.1 Candidatus Woesearchaeota archaeon | reverse complement strand
ATATAAATATTGTGGTAGACGATTTTTAATGAAGAAAAGCAATGAATTTTTGCTTAATTATTCTGGTCTTATTCTTATTGTAAATATCTTTTCCTGAACCAAGTTTTGGCTGCAATCAGGGCATGTTAAAACAATCCTTGCCCTATAATTTCCTATTGGAACATTTGAGCTTGGGTCAATTCCTATGTTGTCAGCCAGCAATTCCCCAGACCTTAATGTTATTGGCGATTTTGTCCAGTCTAAGAACTTTAATGCGTCTTCTGGAGTTATTCCAGGAGGAGTGCTTTCAAATATTATATTGTAAGAAAATGAATGGCCCTTGCCGTCTTCTACAGTATTTCTAATGCCTATTCCTAAATCGTCATATTCTTTCTGCTTTACAGATATGCTTGCGGTAAGCAAATTTACTGCGTCATCGCTGTCTCCGAAAGTTTCCCTTATCTGGCTTGACAATGCTTCATTTATTGATTTTCTCTGGCCTTCAATGTCTTTGAAAATGCTGTAGACATAATTTAAGCCAAGAGTTAATAATGTAACGCCAATAACAATGACTACTATTGTATTTACAGAAAGCTCTAATGCACCTCTCTTATTAGTAGATTTCATTTTTTATTTTTGTTTAAAATAAAGGCCAATAATACAAAAAGGAAATGGGCAATCGCGATTATCATTAATATAATTCCCAAATAGTATAGGAAAGATTGAGGACAATTACATTGTGTTTCTAAACAAGAGCAAGACAGTTTATAACTGATTCTTATATATGCTCCAATTATTAAAATTACAATGTCAATAATTATGGTAGTTAGATTAAGATTAAATAACTTTTTTAAGTTCATATAATATATTTGATTTGGGCTATATATAAAAGTTTCTAATTTATACTGTAATATATATCTCCTGCATGTGGAAGCAAAAGACAAGTCCTGACCCATTCCTTATAAATTCAATATTATTAAAATTTAATAGTGGAAAACAAATACTTTAGATTTAAAAAAGAATTAGCTGAATTAATAGGAATTATTATTGGCGATGGCAACATTTATTATAAGCCTGAATTCAGAAAATATTATTTTGAAATAACAGGCGACCCAAATTTAGAAGTAGATTATTTTAATTATATTTCCGATTTGGTTTATAAGATTCTTAGAAAAAGGCCTTCAATTAGATTTGGTCGTGGCTTGATGCTAAGACTTTATTCTAAGGAATTTGTTGAATTTTTGATTAATGTAATAAAACTGCCCCATGGTCGCATAAAAGGGTCGTCAGTAACAATCCCAAAATATGTTGAATCAAGAAACTGGAATACTTTAAAACTCTGCATAAGGGGCATAACAGACACTGACGGATCTTTGTTTTTATCAAAGAAAAGCCATAGAAATGATTATCCTTGCATAGAAATTAGCACAATAAGCAAGTCATTGGCATTTCAGCTTAAAAAACTCCTTGAAAGCAAATATAGGATTGGGTTTAGATTGCAGTCTAAGAGTGGGTTGACTGATAGATATATAATTTCTGTTAATGGCGATAATATGGTGAATAAATGGATTAAAGATATCGGTTTTTCAAATAAAAGAAAAATAAAATGCATGGGACAGGAGGGATTTGAACCCTCAACATCTAGAGCTTCAGTATCGCCTATGGCTTCCCATAACTAGCGCTCTCCCGAGTTGCTCTAAGCTTAAAAGCTTATTTGAGCTACTGTCCCATATATTAAAAGGAAAAATAAGAATATTTAAATATTGTTAAAAGGACTATTTACTATGGCAAAAAGAGGAGTTGACTTATTTCTTTCTAAAGGTGCTTTAGGTTTTGGCATTGGAAGCCTTTTAGCCGTGCTGCTTGCGGGACCTTTTGGTTTAATAATTACCTTGGCCGCAATATTATTAGCTATTTATGATTTATCTAGAATCTCAAGAGCAAGAACAAGTAAAGAAAGGAATGAAGATATTGCAGGACTTGTCTTTGCTGTTCTAAGTATAATTCTTTGGTTACTTGTCTATACCTAACAATGCTTGCCAAATATTCTTTCTTTTACAATACTTTAACCATATAAATCTTAAAAAACCTTCAAATCCTTTGAAATTCCATGGATTATAGGATAATCTTTCTGGGAACTGCAGGCGGTAAAGAATCTATATATGAACAGTTAAGAGGCTCTGGAGGCATGATTTTAAAGCTTGGAAACTACCAGATGCATCTTGATCCCGGCCCTGGAGCATTGGTCCAGGCTGTTCAGGCTGGAATTAACCCAAGAAACACCAATGTTGTGTTGTGCAGCCACAATCATGTTGGGCATTGTAGCGATGTTAATGTGTTGGTTGATGCCATGACGTTTTCAGGATTGGATAAAAGAGGAATTCTAATATCTGACAAATCAGTTGTTGAAGGCTTGGACAATGAAAAGCCCATTTTGCTTGAGCAATATAAAAATTATCTTGAAAAAGTTGCTGTTGTAAATCCTGGAGAAAGGATAAAAATGGGCACTGTGGAAATAGAAGCATTGCAGACAAGACATAGATGCCCGACAGCAGTTGGATTTAAGTTTTACACCGCAAGATTTAACCTGACTTACACTTCAGATACAAGATACTTTAAGGAAATGGAAGAGCTTTATTCCGGCTCTGATATTATAATAATCAACAACTTAAGGCCATTTGGCTCAAAATCAGACAATGATTCAATGTCAACTGATGACTCCTTGAAATTAATTAAGGCAATAAATCCAAAGCTTGCTGTATTAACTCACTTCAGCAAGAACATGATTAAGGAGAATCCGTTGTATCAGGCAAGAGAAATACAAAAAGACACTAAAATACAGACAGTTGCTGCCAAAGACGGTTTGGTGATAGACTTGGCTGCTCATTCTAACTCTATGAAGCAAAGAATGCTTTCTGTTTATTAAAGAAAAGTTAAAACTAATTGCAAAAATTAAACCGAAAAGTATATATATATATTACAACAATGCTTTTTATTAATGGCTAGCAAAAAAAGAGGTAGC
>CAYRAU010000020.1:0-9912 GCA_964422525.1 Candidatus Woesearchaeota archaeon | reverse complement strand
TATTTAAATAAATTTAAACTTTATATTGGTATATTCTAATGCTACTTTTTTAGAAGAGCTTTGACTTAAATTAAGCTGATTATTCTAGTTTGCCACCAAAATATTTATTAACCTGCATTTTTAAAATCCGAGCATGGTAAAGGAAGTTACAAAGAGGGATTTTAATGAAGAGATTTTAAAGTCTAAAATGCCTGTTTTAGTTGATAATTACGCTGACTGGTGCGGGCCATGCAAGGCTTTAAGCCCAATAATAGAAGATTTAAGCAAGGAAATGAAGAAAGTAAAGTTTGTAAAGATAAATGTTGACAATAATCCTGAAATTGCCCAGGAATTTGAAGTTTTCAGCATTCCGACATTAATTCTTTTTAGCAATGGGAAGCAGAAAAACAGGTTAGTTGGATTAATGAGCAAAGATGATTTAGAAGAATGGATCAATGAAAATATTTAGATAATTACTTTTAAAATTATTGGCATTAATTTAATTCTTTTCTAAGTAATAGCTCATCATGAACAGCAAATCACTCAATCTGTTAATATACTTGTAAACAGCTTCCCTTACAAAGCCAGCCCTTAGCAGCTGGGTTAAATTTCTTTCCAGAACCCTGCATCTTACTCTTGCCTCATTTAAATAAACGCTTCCTTTTTTGTTAAACCTGACAAAGTGATTTGGCATTTCTCCGAAAGAATCTATGTAGCTTTCAATTAATTCTAAGTCTTCATCAATTATTGGATTATTGATATTTTTTCCAATGCCGCCGAGAGAAACCTCTCCTCCAAGCTGCCATAGCTTTAAGTTAATGTAATTAATTATGCCTTTAAGCCTTTCATCATCAATGTTTATTTTGGCTGTGTCCAGCCCAGCCTGCAATGCATCTATATCTCCGTTAATGTCAACAATCCAGGAGTCTTTAGGAACTTTAATTCCTCCATAAGTCATTGTTTCTCCTCCATCCCCGATTTTAGTGTAAATTTTCATTCTATACTCTCAAGTTCAATTGAACTTCTATAATATTGTTTTTCGTTACCCTTAACCGCAAACACCAATGTACGTCTTTGAGTTACAACTCCTCTACGTTCTATGTCATATCTTCTTTCATTAACTTGTTCAACATGATAAACCCCTTTAGATAATGCACTATCGCTCGATAAATCTCTAGAACTTACTCTTGCAACAAGTTCAAATGCGCCGTCTTCTGCTGTTCTATAAAATCCAGCTCTTCCATTATGAACAACTAATCTGCCTTCTACCCCCATTTTTCCCCCTCAGCTGCATTTGCTGTATCCGCAATCAAAGCATGTCGGCTCCTCGCATCCTGAAACCATTGCCACATTTGTGCTGAAGCACTTTGGGCAGTGCATGCTTACTTCAATATCGCCGTTTTTCTTTTCAACATTGCTCCAGCCTTCCAGCATGGTCTGGCCTGAATAATCCTGCATCTTTCCAGTTTTTACCAGATGGTCTTTCAAGGCTTTTGACAATGCGTGAGGTATTGAATCTACCCTGTTCTTTCCAAATCCAAACGGCTTATCTCCCTTGATTGAATTCAAATGCTTCAAGATTCTTATAGGATCTCCGCCAATTTCAAGGTACTTGCTTAATAATATTGCTAATGCTGTTGTCATTCCTGAAATCTCTGTTCCTGTGGGGCTTATGTTTGCAAATATTCTTGTCGGGCCGATTTCATCATAGTTAATATGCATGTGCAAAGGCCCATATCCGGTGTTAATTTCATAGTAATTTGATGATTCCCCTATTCTTACTTTTGCTGATTTCTTTTCTTCATTTTTCTTTTCATTCAGGTTTAATATCTGAAGATCCTTGCTTCCATCCCTGTAAGTTGTTACTCCTTTTGCTCCGTATTCAAATGCTAGCCTGTAAACTTCCTCAACATCATCAACAGTTGCCTCATTTTTCAGGTTTACAGTCTTGCTTACTGCGTTGTCAGTGTATTTTTGGAAAGCGCACTGCATCTTTACATGGTCCAGTGGCTTCAAATCATGCGATGTCAGGAATATTTTCTGCACTTCCTCGGGAATTTCTTTTATGCCAACAAGCGATTTATGGTTTTCATCTATTCTTTTCCATAATGCTTCCGGCTTCATGCCAAAATAATTATTAGCTTCTGCAACTTTCTTAAACAAAGGATTAATCTCGTAGAAAGTGTCTTTTTCCTCAGGCTTTTTTCCTTCTTTCAAGGCATCAATGCCTGCTGCATTGTATCGTGTGTAAACTATTGCAAAGAAAGGCTCAATTCCAGCTCCCTGCAATCCTGCTGCTATTCCAATTGTTCCTGTCGGAGCTATTGTTGTTCTTGCTGAGTGCCTTGGCCATGCCTCTTTTCCTCTGAAAAATTTTCCCTTCTTGTCATAAATGCAGTCTTTATAGCCCGGGAATAATCCTCTTTCCTCAGCCAGTTTCTCGCTGGCTTTTAATGCATTGTAATTTATGAACTCCATTATTTCTTCAGCCAAATTATAAGCCTCTTCAGAATTGTAGGGAATTTTTATCATTGCTAATGTCTCAGCCCAGCCCATGACTCCCAAGCCGATTCTTCTGTTCTTCTTTGCCATTAATTCAATTTCAGGCAAAGGATAATTATTTACGTCAATTACATTGTCCAACAAATGAACTGCATCAAGCACGCATGTTTTTAATTTTTCATATTCCATTCCTGAATTGTCTTTCTTTACAAACTTGCTTAGGTTGATGCTTCCCAGGTTGCATGGTTCGTATGGCAACAAAGGCTGTTCACCGCACGGATTAGTTGATTCAATCATTCCCTGGGCAGGAGTCGGATTGCTTGATGTGTTGTTGATTCTGTCAATAACTACATATCCCGGGTCCCCTGTCTTCCAAGCGCCTTCAACCATTTCTTTCCAGAGCTGCTTTGCCTTTACTTTTTTTACAACGCTGTTATCTTTTGGATTTTTCAATTCAATTTCCAAATCATTTTTAACAGCTTTCATGAAAGGCTCGTCAATTGCAACTGAAATATTGAAATTTTCCAGCTCTCCCGGCTTTTCTTTCATATGTATGAATTCAAAAATGTCAGGATGATAAACTGACAATATGCCCATATTAGCGCCTCTTCTTGTGTTGTGGGAAACGAAGCCGTTTGCTATGTAAGTATTGTTTTCCGGCACTGACAAGTCTACAGTCCAAGCCTCTCCAAACTCCAAGGATTTTACCTGATCATAAAATTGATTATTATTCAAGAACCACATTAATTCACTGTTTCTGATTTCTTCATGATTTTCTGCAAGCTTTCTTAATCTTAATCTTGTTAAATTTCTTTTAGCTTTCTTAGATATATAATGCGCTATAGCACTGTATAATTTTTTATTGGCTCCTTTTGAACCTTTTTCCTTTCCAGAACCCTTGCCAACGTAATTATATAAAGAAGCAAGTCTCGTTTCTTGATTTGGTATTATGTCATTGCACTCAAATTTCTTGACTTTATGATTTAGCCTTGAGTTTTTATAGCTGCTTAAAAATCTTATGTTGTCAATGAAGTTTTTAATTCCTTCATCTGTAATTATGTTTAATCTATGCAAGATTTTATCACCATATGCGCCTTTTCTTTCTCTGTCAATTCCTTTTCTGGAAGGAATTCCTAATGAAAGCAATAGTCCTTGCACATCATCTATTAATTTTTCAGAAGTGCTTGACATTGAAATTCTTGCATCATCCTTGCTGATTGTGCCATCTGCGCTAAACAACCCTCTTAAGAAAGCCTCTGCAAACTCCTTTCTAGCTCTAAATACAATTTCCGGAATTCTTGCTGTATAAGCATTTCTTTTTTTAACGCCCAAGTTTTTTAGCCAATGGCAAAGGATTGTGCTGTTATAATAAGCTAGTATGCTGTTGTCATCTTTTTTCTGCTGCCATACTGGAGTTATTCCGAATAAATTATAAATTGTTTTTGTCATGCCTTCTATCAAATCTTTCTGGTCCAGATTGTAAGAAATTATTAATCTTCCCCTGCCTTTATTAGTAAACGAGAATGCTCCGTCTCCAATAAACAAGCCAAGGAACTCACCTAATTCAATTGAAGCTTCTGTTGGAGTTATTATTGGCTTGGCATTAAAATGAGGTTTGTAATCAAACTTAGGCATCTCATATTTACTATCTTTGTTATAAGTATTTTTCTGCAATGATATCCAGTCATATTCTTTTATGTCTTTAAGATGCTTCCAAACATAATTGCCATTTTCATCTATTACTCTAAATCTATGCTCTAGTGTTGCTGTTACTTTATAGCCTTTTTCAGTTGTTAATGTAATAACTTCAGCTTTGCCATTGTTATAACATTCATCAGAAGCTTTTTTTCCGTCATCTGTAATGACATTTAATGCTCCTTCTTTGTGTTTTGACCAGCTGTTTGAGGGCATTGTTAATGGAACGATGCTTCCTATTTCAATCAGGCCTTTTTCAGTTGATATTCTTGTATCTAAGGCAACACAACCGCCCTGTTTTATCTGAGCTGTAACTCCGTCAATAATTCTTAATGGAGACAAAGGACCTGAAGCAACGCCGTTTGTTGACATTACTTTCTCGCCTTTTGGCCTTACTCTGCTTACCGCAAATCCAGTTCCTCCTCCTGACTTGTGTATCATTGCAGTGTCAAATGCAGTCTTCATCCATCCTTCAATTGAATCTTCTATTGGAAGAACAAAGCATGCTGACAGAGCCTGCAAGTCTCTTCCTGCATTCATTAAAGTAGGGCTGTTTGGAAGGAATTCCCATTTGGCCATTCTGTTGTAGAACTTGTCTCTTGCAGCTATGAAATTTTCCCTGACAGCCGGGTTTGTTTCAGCAACTTTATACAAGTTGCTCATGAATATCCTGAAGTTAGCCATCCTGTCATTATGCTGTATTAAATCTTTGTGAAGAAGCATCAATCTTGATTTCTTGCCGTAAAAGTCAAACTCTTCTATAGAACCTTGAACATTTTTGAATATCTGGCTTTGATCAACATTTTTATCATGCAGTAATTCAGCCAATGCTAGATTTTCAGCTATGCCCATCAGCCAATTTTCAATTGATGGAGCATCTCTCAAATACTTGTCTTTTATAACTTTAACCTGGTTTTCCGTGACAACAGCCTTTGCCACTTCTGTCTCAAATCTTAACTTTATTTCCTTCACCCCCTAACTAATACGCTTATTTCTTTTTTGAAATCATCAACATCCTCAAAACCTTTGTAGATTGAGGCAAACCTTACATAAGCTACTTGGTCAAGCTTCATTAATTTCTTTATTACCAGCTCGCCAATAAGCTTGCTTGGTATGTTTGTTTTCTTATAGCTTCTTATTTTTGTTTCTATATAATCAACCAGCTTAATTATTTCATCATTGTTTACAGGCCTTTTTTCGCATGCAAGAGTGATGCCTCTCAATAATTTTTCCCTTGAAAACATCTCAACGCTTCCGTCTTTTTTGATTACGTTTAATTCAAATGAGGCAATACTTTCCCTTGTAGTGAATCTTTTGCTGCATTTCAGGCACTCGCGCCTTCTTCTTATTGATTTTAAATCAGGAGAACTTCTTTTATCAACAACTTTTGTTTCACTGCTTGAGCAATATGGACATAACAACTTCTCAACCTCTTTTATTAATACCACAAGATATTGTGTTTTTATTGTTAAGTAAACACATCCCTTTGTGTTTTAAACAACAATTGGTGGAAACCTTAAGTTATATTTAAACTATCTCAAACTTAATCAAATATTTTTTAATATATCTAAAAGAAATGTGAAATCACTGTTAAATGGGACAGTTTATTTATAAGAATTTTATAAAGATTTGTATTAACTTTATTATAGCAATCTTGAAGTATCAACAACATTAACCACTCCATCATTGATGCTTTTTAAGAGATATATTCTTGAAGGACTTCTGATCAGCAATTTTGCCATATATGACATTCCTGGATTTGAGTCACCTCTAAGCATTTCGCAAGACTTTACTACTAATGCTTGTAAATCATTGTCAGTGGTTAATATGGCATTTGACCTGTTTTCTGTTGCTGCCAAATAGAAGCTTAAAGCAACAAGCCCTTCATCAGTTCTATTGTCTATATGGTGTTCATCTTGCTGGTTCAAATAATCCACTTTAACACCATACGCATTATCAATTGCTATTAAATAATCTACAATTAAAGTCAAGACCCTTTTATCAATATCACTAAAAACAGAAGCTTTTAATGCCCTTAATGTCTTGTTAGCATTATCGGTTATTTTTTCTAAAAGCCCCTTTTGTTTATTTCCATCTCTAGACTTTATTCTGGCTCGGCTTAAATTTCTTTCTCTTTGATTTAAAAACCTAAGACTTGTTCTTAGAATGTTTAAGAAATTTTTATACTCACTTACAACTTGGCTTGTTGTAATCAATTTTTCATTTCTAAAAATAGACAGCGTATCTTCTGATGCATCTACAGCTTTTTCTAAAACTGCTGGATCAATATCGCCATATTTGCCTATGTCATATAAATATTTTGCAATGCCGGTATGCCTGCCAATTCTTCCGCTTCTGGAGATAACGCAACTATCAATTAATATTGTTTTTTCAGCATCCAATATGCTTTGCACATCTGGGCTGATTGTCATATTTGCTAAAATTTTATATTGTTCTACTAATTGCCTTGTTCAATTCCTTTACTTGATTGCTTAATTCTTGAAAATAATCAGGACCTATGCCAAGATGCTTGGAGCAAACATTACCACGAACGTTTTCAACCATAACATTTAGTCTTCTTTCTAAGTCTTCTCTAGAGAGAGCCAATTGCAAAGAATAGCTATTGTTTACTGAAATAACAGCAACGTAATAATCACCCCGATATTCCGGTTTTATGCTCATTTTAAATCCCCTAAAGATTTGGCGCCCATAAACAGATCATTCCAGTATTCAGGAATAAATTTTACAGTGTCTATTGGCATGCTTGGATACTTGAGTTCCTTTCCTTCTGCCAGCAAATGTTGATATACTATTAATATACGTCCATGTGGATTAACCTTTGCAAAAAGCACTTCATCTGACCTTCCGCCATCATGGTCTAATATCATTGCTAAATCAGAATTTTCATGATTAATTTCCTGAATGTTTTTACCGCCGTGCCTGAATGAAATAATAACTTCTCTTAGTTTGTCTTGCTTTTCTGGCAGGCTTTTATTATTGCAGGAATAATTTCCGCCAAAAATAAGATCTCCTATAACAATGGCGTATGTGGCAATTTTTGAAACTGGATGCATTTTATTACCTCCAGTGATTATTGAACATTTTTTCCAAAGCAGATGTAAAGTAAGGCGTATCAACCCATACACCAACATCATAGCTTTCATGAACATTTTCGTCATTCATTACCATGAACATTAGCTCTTTTCCGTCAACCAGAACAAATCTTGCGTTTAAATCAAGGTCTTTAACCTCAGCCAGCCCTTTGAAGTCATTTATAACGTCTTTTCCTTCTTTGCTTAAAGGAGCAGCTATTCTTATCTTTACGTTTTTAGACTTTAATTTCTTCAAGGCTGATTTTAGCATGTCAGTTTTTCTGACTAAGCCTTTTGATGTAGTGCTTATGACAACTGACTTTTTGGCATTCTCAATCATTCCTGAAAGTTGATTATAAATGTTATTTCTTCCTCTTATAGAGCCCGATAATGTAGTTGGATCAACATTGTCAATGCCTTGCTTGTACAATAATTCAAGTTCTTGGTATGCAGGAGTTTCTCTTGCCTTTTCCAATACTCTTATTCTTTCATCAGTCTCTTCCATTAAGCCTTTCTTGACTCTCTTAAGAATCTCTTCAGGCTTTACAGCCATGTATTTGATAGGCTTTCCTATGTTCATTAATATAAAACTCTTTTTCTCAAGTGTTTCAAGAACATCATAGCATCTTGACCTTGGAACATCAGAAATATCAGACAATTCGCCTGCTGTTGCAATTCCCTTGCTTAGCAAAGCTGTCCATATCTTGACCTCATAAATATTTAAGTCAAACACGCTTCTTAGTTTCTTTAAAAAATCTTCTTTAACTATCATTTTATTTAAAAATCATTAACTATAGGATAGAATAACTATTTATAAATCTTTCTATTTGTAACCACTAATGAGTAAATAACTAATAATTCTCTATTTCTTGCAGGTCTTTTTCCAAGTCCTCAATGTTGTCAACATCCAAGTCATCCGCAAGCTGGTCGACATCATCAAGATCTTGGCTGACTTCATTGTCCTGGACAACAGCTTCCTGGCTGCCGCAGGCTGCTATAAATAAAACTCCTGTTATTAATAAAGCCAATAAAATCTTATTGTTCATTTTCAGCACCTCTTAGAAGAATATCTTCTACCTCATTGATATTAAAACCAGGCCTTTTTTCTTTAATCTCATCTGTAATCTCTTTCAGCGCCTGGTGAGCCTGCTTTAATGCTTCTCTTGATTCCATGTTAAGCCTTTTTACAGTTGCAGCATCTCCGCCTGAGTTAAGCAGGTCTTTAGCTTCATTAAACTTGTTTCTGGCTTCAATCATAAAGCTGGTAAATATTCTAAGCTTTTCCTGATTTACTTCTCCTCTTACTTCAGTATTGGCAAGCCTTCTCTCCAGGCTTTCAGTTCTTTCAAGAACATATTCCTGCTTTGAATTAACTATTCTCTGAGAATGCCTGCTTACAGTCTGCTTTATCTCAACAAATAATAGTCTTAATTCTCTTGAATTCTGTTTTAATTCTTCCTTTGTCTCAGAATTGTCTATCTTGGCTTTTAATTCCGTGACTTTTGCTATGCTTGAATCAATGTAAGAAATAATTTCATTTGCTCTTTCTTCTTCTATGTTTTCATTTGCCTGAACCTGGGCCTTTATTTTAGTTAGGTGTTCTATGAAAACATCAATTGAAACGCCTAGGAAGTTTCTCGCCTTAGCATCTTTTTCTTCTGCTCCAGCCTCCCTGAATTCTTTCATTCTTTCTTCATATCTTGTTCTTGCTTCCAGGAAATTTTCTTTAGCCTGTTCAAACCTTAATCTTGCTTCAACAACAGCATTGTCTGGCAAATCTCTTGCCAATAATCTTTCTTTAACTCTTAGCCTTGAATTTTCATCCCTGACTTCTAGTTCTTTTCTGACTTCTCCGTCTTTAACACTTTCTTTTAATCTTGTTCTTACTCCTGTCTTGTCTCTTGCTTCAACTTCTATTTCCTGAGAATCATCAACTCTTGATTCATTTAATTCAGAATCATCTGAACTGCTGCCTTCTTCAGCTATAGCTATTGGCAATGACAACATAATCAATAATAAAAATAAAGCTAATTTTTTCATTTAATCACCCCATAATATAAAAGATTTCAATATATTTAAAATTAACTCAAGGCGCTTAACAAAGTTATTCCTAAAAGAAATAATGTCAATAAGTAAAAAGTTATCTTATTCATTTTTTAAGAAGTTTGTGTTCTTGCAAATACACATCATTATTGTTGGCATGTCTTTATCTAATTGATATATTGCTCCGCATTTGTCACACTTAACCTCTTGTGCTAAAACCTGCATTTTTCAACCCCCAATATATTCAATATATAAAGTATATATAAACCTTGTTATTAAAGTCTATTTTCTAATGCTCTTTTAATTCTTGATTCTAATATTGTAATAGTTCCTGTTTCAAGAGGCTTTTCTAAAAAATCATCTGCACCAGCTTCATACCACTTACTTCTAAATTCTTTAGGCTTACCAGACATTCCAATTACAACTGTATTTTTGTATTGGTCTTTTAGCATTTTACAAGCTTCATAACCAAGCATTCCAGGCGGCATTTCAGTATCCATTAAAACCAAGCCTGCCTGATAATCTTGCATAACCTTTAAGGCTTCGTCAGCTGTTCCAGCTTCTTTAACCTCACCTATGTTAATATGTTGTAGAATTCTGG
>CAYRAU010000019.1:0-9960 GCA_964422525.1 Candidatus Woesearchaeota archaeon | reverse complement strand
AAAGCAATAACAAGCTTTAAATACCTTTCACATTTCTAAAGCTTAACTCGTTAAAACTACTTTATGTAGGAGAGCTTAACATGGATAAAAATCAAGTTTTAGAAACAATAAAATTAGCAAGAGAGAATTCTAAGAAAAGAAAGTTTGACCAAAGCTTTGATGTAATTGTTAACCTTACTCACATTGATTTAAAAAAGCCCGAGCATAATGTTGACAGCTTTGTTGTTCTTCCTCACGGAAAAGGCAAGCCAGCCAAGATATGCGCTTTAGTTGGAAAGCAGCTGGCAGAGCAGGCAAATATATTTGACAAGGTAATAAGAGAAGAAGAGTTTGACAAATACCAGGGCAATAAGCCTGCAATTAAGAAGCTGGCAGAAGAGTATGATTTGTTCATTGCCCAAGCCAACCTGATGGGAAAAATAGCTACAATCTTTGGCAGAATTTTAGGCCCAAGGGGAAAGATGCCAAATCCAAAGTCTGGTTGCATAATTCCGCCTGGCGCTGACCTTAATGCAATGAAATCAAGATTAACAAATTTAATAAGAGTAAGGACAAATAAAGAGCCAATAGTTAAGTCAACGTTTGGAAAGGAATCAATGAATGATGAGAATCTGGCTGAAAACTTTATGGCATTGTATAATTCATTTGTTCACAACCTTCCTCAGGAAGAAAAGAATGTCAAGGATGTAAAAATAAAATTGACAATGGGAAATGCTTTTGCAGTTGGGGGCAAGAAGGAATTAAAGCAAAAGTTAAAGGAAACAGTTAAGGTGGAAGAATGATGCAGGCGCATGTTTCAAATAAGAAGAAGGAAGAAGTAATCTTAATTACCAATCTATTGAAAAAGTATTCAATCATAGGAATAGTAAACCTTTCAAATCTTCCAGCTGCTCAATTAAGAAAGATGAGGGCTCAGCTGAAAGAGTCTGTCTTGGTCAGAGTTACAAAGAAAAGGCTTGTAAAGCTGGCATTCAACAGCATAAAAGGCTCAAAGAATCTTGATGAATTGGAAAAATACCTGAATAATATAATTCCAGGATTAATATTTACAAATCAGGATCCTTTCAAGCTGTCTAAGATATTAAAGAGAAGCAAGACTTCAGCTCCGGCAAAGCCAGGGCAGATAGCTCCGAATGATATAACTGTTCCAGCAGGACCTACTGAATTTCCTCCTGGTCCAATTATTGGGGAGCTTGGTCAGATTGGAATATTAGCTGGCGTGGAAAACGGAAAAGTAGCTGTTAAGAAAGACACGACTGTTGTAAAAACAGGCGATGTTATAAGCGCTAAAATGGCTGAAGTATTGGGAAAGCTTGGCTATCAGCCTATGGAAATAGGCTTAAATTTAGTTGCAGTATATGATAATGGATTAATATTCACAAAGTCAATCTTAGATGTTGATGAAAAAGCTTATATTCAATTGTTAAAGCAGAGCCATGCGGATTCATTGGCATTGGCATTAAGCATAGGATATGTCAATAAGGATACAATAAACTTGTTGCTGGCAAAAGCTAATGCAGAAGCAAACTTATTGTCAGGCAAGGCCAATTTATTGACAAGCGATGCTGTAGCTGAAAAAATCACAGAAGCTGAAACAGAGGCTTTAGCAGTTAAAGATCAAGTTCCTGAAGCTGTTGCTGAAGAAATAAAAGAAGAAAAGCCTGCAAAAACAAGAGATGACATAAAAAAATTAAATATGCAGAAGGCGCAGTATACAGAAGAGGAATCAAAGAAAGCGCAGGATTTTATCAATGCTTTAAAGGACAAAGCTGTTAAAAAATAATGATTAGGAGGACTAAAATGGAGTTAGTATACGTTGCTATGCTTTTACACAAAGCCAAGAAAGAAATTAACGAAGCTAATGTAAAGAAAGTTGTAGAAGCTGCGGGAATCCACAAAAGCGATGCAGAGATTAAAGCTCTGGTAGCTGCTTTAGATGGCGTTAACATAGACGAAGCAATCAAGCAAGCTGCTATACCTGTTGCTGCAGGACCAATCTCAACAGCAGAGCACAAGAAGGAAGAGAAGAAGGAAGAAGAGAAAGTTGATGATAGCGCAGCTGCAGCCGGATTAGGCGCATTATTCGGTTAATTTTTTTATTTTTTAAATGAAACCTGGCTATGTTAGAAGGAATGGAAAGAAACAGTGCGAATCAGAAATTCAATGATTTAAAGAAAGAGATTTCTGGCATTAAAGCCAGGCTAAATAGTTTAAACCAGGACAAAGAGCTGCATTACAAGAATTACATTGAATTAAAAAATAAAATCAGCCCTTTAATAAGCGAACTTAAATTATTAAAATCCAAGAAAGATAAGTCAAGCATCAACCTAAAAGACATTAAAGAGAAGAGAGATGCTTACAACAAGGAAGTTAAGGGATTAGCTTCCAAGATAAAGGAGATGAATTCTAAGAAAGAAGCCTTGCTGACAAAGCTCGGATTCAAGTTTGACATTGAGCAGATAAAGCGCAGGATAGATGCTCTTGAATTTAAAATTGAGACAGAAGTAATGTCATTGGACAAAGAAAAGCAATTAATGAAAGAAATAAATAAATTAAGGCTTACATTCGGGAAAAGCTCTGAAATAAAAAAAGTCCTTGATGAAGTTTCTGAAATTGCCAGGGAGCTTAATGAGAAGAGGAAAAAAGCCAATGAACTTCACAATAGCCTGCAGAGCACGTATAGGGAAAACAAGGATTTCAATCGTTTCATAGAGCTGTCAAAAGAAATAAATGGGCTAAGAAGCAAATCTAAATCATTCTTTGAATTATTCAAAAAGGAGAAGGAGGAATTTTCAAAATTAAACAATGAGCTTAAATCAAAGCTGCTTGAGATTAATTCAGCTAATTCAATTTTGAGAAAGGGTATTAATGAAGCCAGAAATATAAGAAAAATTGAGGAAAGAAAGAAGCTTGATGAGATGGCTAAGCAGGTTGAGGAAAAGCTAAGAACAAAAAAGAAATTAACTGCAGAAGACTTGATTATTTTCAGAGGTGGCAATTGATGGTTTCATTGATTGATGTTTTCTTATGGAGCTTGGTTCCTGTTTCTGAGTTGAGATTTGCCATTCCTTACGGCGTTGGGAATAATCTTCCTTTGCTTGATGTTTTTCTTGTTGCTGTTGCAGGAAACATTCTTGTCTGCCCATTAGTCTATTTATTCTTGAATACATTCCATAAGCTGCTTGTAAGATTCAGGCATTATCACTTTTTATTCCATAAATATGTGGACAGAAGCAGGCATAAAATTGAGAAGCATATCGGAACCAAATATGAGTTCTTGTTTTTGGTAATATTAGTGGCTATTCCATTGCCATTAACAGGCGCGTATTCTGGGAGCATTTTAGCCTGGTTCTTCGGATTAAAAAAGAGAAAGGCATTTGTAGCTATTACTCTAGGGGTCATTATTGCAGGAGTAATCACAAGCCTTGCAACTGCAGGCGTATCAAGCTTAATGAGTTAACAAAATGAAAACAAAAGACATTATTGTAATATCAACTGGCTTCATGCTATTAATAATAGGCATGTTATTTGACAAGCAGATAGCTGATTTCTTTATAATAAACAATAATAATGCTGTTCATAATATATTAAGCGTTTTAACTTATTTGGGCGAATGGTATATTATATTGGTAATTATGACATTATTTTTACTTTTTAAAAGCAAAAGCAAACTGCCAATATTCTGGATAGCTTTTCTTTCAGCCAACATAATAACATCCATAATAAAGTTTGCAGTTGCCAGAGACAGGCCTTTGGAAGGCAGCTTAAGCTTTCCAAGCGGCCATGTAACAGCAGCATTTGCATTGCTGCCTTTTATGTTTAGGGAAGGCATGAAAATAGGATATGCTTGGCTCTTGCTAGCTTTACTTATTGTATTTACAAGGCTATATTTAAGCCAGCATTTCATGACAGATGTTGCAGCTGGACTATTAATAGGCTATATAATATCAGAAATTGTTCTTAGTTTAACAGGCAAATACGGAAAGATTAATAAACAGTTGAAGTAAGCAAAAGCTTTATATATTTTTCCAACTTTTGGATGGTAACACATATGGGGGTATAAAAATGAATATAAAGATTATAACAAGCATTTTGTTTTCTTTAGCTCTATTAGTAGCATTTACAAGCTTAGTAGAAGCTAATAATGTAGACATAACAAGCATAACCAAGAATCCTGTTAGCGGAAAACCTGGAGATGTAATTACATACACTATTAATGTAATTGGCGGAGATGCAACTCCGATTGGTGTATCATTTGCAACTTCAGCATTTACACCTACAATAACAGGTTTTACATTACCTGCAATAACAAGCTTGACAGCTTTAACAAATGTTGCTCAAACAAAGCAGTTTGCAGTTACAATACCTGAAGCAGCAAGTGCTGGCACATACACATTCAGCGTTACTGCAACAGGAAGCGATGGCCAAAACAATGTTGAAAACAATGTCCAGCTTGTAGTTCAGTCTGTTAAAGGCATTGATGTTACAAGCCATTCAATTTCAATTCCATTGATATTAGGCGGAGAGGATGGAGATGTAAGAACAGGCAAAATAACAGTTAAGAACGTAGGAACTGAAACTTTAGGCACATTTAATTTCTTAAAGACAGATGCAAATTTCCAAGATACAAGCAGCAGAAAAGCAGCTTTGACATTTGGAAATCTCCCATCTCAATTAACACCTGGACAATCAGCAGAAGTTACTATAACGGCTGCTATTGAAAGGGGAATGGACTTAGGATTCTATACTGGAGATATTAACTTGACAGCTCTTGCTGGAGCAACTTCTGTTCAAGACCAATTAAAGCTTGAAGTTAGAGTTCAGCCAGAAGTATGCACTAAAGGACCAGTAGGAAAATTAAGCGTTGAAATCAAGGAACCAGATTCAGGCGATGAATTTGCGCCTGGAGAGGAAATTGATATTGAAGTTACTGTAGACAATGACGGTTCAGATGATTTGGACGTTACTGTAGAAGCATTCTTATACAATCTTGACAAGGAAGATCAATTAGACTCAGCAGAAGACAGTGTAGATGTCGATGAAGGAGACAGCGAAGATATTGACTTTACCTTGACAATGACTATAGATGATGACAGCAAAGAAAGCGACAATTATGTAATATTCGTCAAGGCATATGAGGATGGCGAAGAAGACACAAACTGCGGAGAAGACCTTGTTGAAATAGACTTAAACAGGGAAACAGATGATGTTACTATAACAAGCTTTACTGCAACACCATCAACATTAGCTTGCGGAAATACTGCATCATTTGATGTTCAGATATTGAATATCGGAAGCGATGATCAGGACAACGCATTTTTAGAGCTATTGCAGCCAGAATTGGGTCTTGAAAAAAGATCTGAAAACTTTGACCTTAAAAAAGCTGGAAAAGATGAAGAGAGCAGGTCAAGCTACAGGACAACTTTTGTTGTGCCAAGAACTGCTGAAGGCAAGGATTACAACGTAGAAGCTGTTGTAAACTTTGATGCTGGCAGAAAACAGAAGAGCGAATTTTTGACTCTTAAAGTCCAGTGCGGCGGTTCAGCAAGCAATGTGATAACTTTAAGCTCTACAAGCTTTGATGCACAGGCTGGAAGCACATTTGTTGTTCCATTCACACTAAGAAACAGCATGAACAGCTTGCAGGTATTTACAGTTGAAGTAAGCCCTGTAGGCGGATGGGCTGAATCTGCAACAAAGCAGATTAGTGTAAGCGCATCAGGCTCTGTTTCAGACAGCTTAACTTTGTCACCAAGCGCAGCTGTAAGGGCTGGACCATACTCAGCCTCATTGACTGTAAAAGAAGCTAACGGAAACGTTGTTGGAACTCAGACAGTAAACGCTAGAATTACAAGCGGAACAACAGGTCCATCATTTGTAACAACAAGCGGATCTGGCATGGATACAACAACAATTTTGCTTATAGCAGCTGTTGCTGTTTTGGTAATACTAATCATAGTATTAGTGGCAACTTTAAGCGGCAGAAGCAAAAGAGAAGCTTCACAAAGAAGATAAATATCTTCTTTTCTTTTTTATTTTTAATTTAAAATGGCAACAGAAACACCAAGCTTGAATGAATTTGTATTCCTTTCACAGGAACAAGAAGGCAATATAGTAGTAACACCAACTTTCTTAAGAGGAAGAATAGCTTCATCCCTTTATCCAATGCATCAGCAAGCTAAAGCCAGACTTAATGATAATCCTAACTTAAAATTAAAATATGATGGCAGTCAAATTACAGAATCCACTATCTTTGATGTTGCTGTAATTGATGAGCTAGTAAGGCAACATGGAGTTAGAACAGCCATGCCTTATGATATCTGGGGAAATCAGGCTTTTATGAAAGCAATAAGAAATAATCACTATGTTGATTTTAGAGCTTTAGCATTAAGAACGGTTAATGACAGCCTAAATCCTAAGAATAACAGCTTAGCTAGAAGATTAGCTGAACATGTTGATTTAGCTAAAGGTCCAGCTCTTATTACAGGCTTTAAACTGGATTCTTTTGAAGGAGATTGTGGGCTGCAATTTACACCAACAGACGAGTTTAATGCATTTTATGATGATAGGCTTGCAGGAAGATGGACTGGCTACAAGTTTGATGAAGTTGATGAGCATAGTCTGCCATTGCATTTAGATGAAAAGAAAGGAAAACATACTTGGTATACAAGAGACGACGGTCTTTCTAGGTTGTACCTGGGCAGTAACTTGGGTTTGTACTCCGATTGGTACGACTTGGACGGCTCGGATTCCGACGGCAGGGGAGTTTTAGTAGGTGGCGAAGCCACCGCGCAAAATTTGTGATGCTGGCAAAGCTTATTAACCTATAATTTATTTTTCTCTCATGACAGTTTTTGACTATAACAGAAGGGTTTGGCCTGAAGTAATAGATTATGCAGAGCACGTTTCTGGCAAGATACTAGATTTGGGCTGCGGCAATGGAAACTTGACTCTATATATTAAGAATAAGGGCTTAAACATTGTTGGAGTAGATAAGTCGCAGGAACTATTGGACATTGCCAAAAAGAAATGCAAAGCGCAGTTTGTCAAAGCTGATATGACTGAGCTTCCTTTTAAAGACAATGAATTTGATTGTATTTTAGCCATAGCAATCTTTCATCACCTGGAAACAGAAGAAGCCAGAATCAAGGCTTTAGATGATATGAAGAGAGTCTTGAAGCCAGATGGTAGAATTTTTCTTTCTGTATGGGCCAAATATGAAGGGCAAGGCGGCAAGATTATAAAATGGGACAATGAAGAAAGATATTACTACTTCTTTAAAGAAAAGGAATTAAAGGATTTAATCAAGAAAGCAGGGTTTAATGTAATATGGTCTAAAAAATCAGGGGAAAATATTTTTGTTGAGTTTAGCAAATAATTACTTTTTCTCAAATCTATCTTTATCTCTGTCGTAACATTTGTCCATTACTCTTTTCCATGCTCCGTCTAAATCAATTTTTCTTGAATTTGCTAGGCAGCATAGTGTAAATATTATGTCGCCCATTTCGTCTTCCAACTCTTTTGTATCTTCTGTGGATTTTTTCTTTTTTGGACCCCATCTATGGTTTATTTCTCTTGCCAGCTCACCTGTTTCTTCTGTCAATCTTGTCAGGATTTCATGCGGCTGCCAATACTGAATTTTAAACTGAGAAGTCCAATCATCCACATCTTTCTGAATATCTTTCAATGGCATTTTAACCTCCAAGTTTTTAGAGGCAACGGCAGGATTTGAACCTGCGAATGACCGCTTTGCAGGCGGTAGCGTTAACCACTTCGCCACGTTGCCAATGCGGGCCCGATGGGATTTGAACCCACGACCCCTTGCTTAGAAGGCAAGTGCTCTGTCCAAGCTGAGCTACGGGCCCTTAAGGTAAAAATAATGGTATATTATTTATAAAGTTATTTGATAATAAAGCCATGAAAATCTTTAAATAAACTCTGCATTATTATAGGGCATGAATAACTCTTATATTCTGCCAAAAACAGTAAAACCCAGGAAATACATCCTGAATATGACTCCTGACTTGAATAAGCTTGCATTTTCAGGCAATGAAGATATTGAATTAGACATATTGGAAGATACTAATGAGATTAAGATTAATGCAAACGGCATTAAAATAACTTCTGCCAAAATAGCTAAAAATAACCTTGTTTCTACAGGCATAAAATATGACAAGGAGAAGCATATTGCAGCAATATCTTTCAATGAATCAATTAAAAAAGGCAGGGCAGTATTGTCATTAAGCTTTAATGGAAAAATAAGAGAAGACTTGTCCGGGTTTTACAAGAGCGTTTACACTAAAAACGGAAAGAAAGAAATCATGGCAGCTTCTCATTTTGAGGCAATTCATGCAAGAGAATGCTTCCCATGCTTTGATGAGCCTGCATTAAAGGCAAAATTCTTAGTCACTTTTAACATTGATAAAAATCTTGATGTTTTTTCCAACATGCCAATCAAGAAAGAAACTATTAATAATAGTGTTAAAACAGTCCAGTTTGAAGAAACCCCTATTATGTCAACTTACTTGCTGGCATTTATTGTCGGAAAGCTTGAGTTTATAGAAAAGAAAGCCAGAGACGGAACTTTAGTAAGAGTTATTACAACGCCTGGAAAAAAAGAGCAGGGAAAGTTTGCATTGGACTTTAGCATTAAGGTTCTTGAATATTACAATAATTATTTTGGAATAAAATATCCTTTGCCAAAGCTTGACATGGTTGCCCTGCCAGATTTTGAGTTTGGAGCCATGGAAAACTGGGGCTTAATAACCTACAGGGAAAACTCTCTTTTGTTTGATGAGAAAAATTCTTCTGCAGCCAACAAGCAGAGGATTGCGATTGTTGTGGCGCATGAGATAGCTCACCAGTGGTTTGGCAATCTGGTTACAATGGAATGGTGGAATGATTTATGGCTTAATGAAGGATTTGCTTCTTGGATAGAATATAAGGCTGTTGACTCAATATTTCCTGAATGGAATTTGTGGACTCAGTTCTTAAATCAGGACCAGGCAAGAGCTCTTGCATTAGACGGCTTGGAAAGCAGCCATCCAATAGAAGTTGATGTGGCAAATCCAGAAGATCTTGGCGAGATTTTTGACGCTGTCAGCTACAGCAAGGGAGCATGCATCATAAAAATGCTTGAGAATTATCTTGGAGAAGATGTTTTTAGAAAAGGAATGCAGCATTATATTAATTCATTCTTGTATGGGAATGCCAGGACAGAAGACTTGTGGAAGTCTTTGGAGTTTGCTTCAAAAAAGCCCATTAAGAAAATAATGGATTCCTGGACAAAGCAGACAGGCTACCCGATAATCTCAGCATCGCTAACAAAAGATGGCATTTTATTAACTCAGGAAAAGTTCCTTTACACAAGAAAGAAAGAAAATGCCTTATGGCATATTCCTGTTTCAGTTTCTGAAAGCTCTAAATTGGCATATCATGAAATGAGCTGCAAAGAATTGAAGCTAAAACCCGGAATATTAAATGTTAATACAGCTCAAAACGGATTTTACAGAGCGAATTACGACAAAGCTTTGTTTAGCAAGCTTCTTGCTGAGCTAAAGAACAATAGATTAAGCAGCCTTGAAAGATTTGGAATGCAGAATGACGCTTATGCCATTTGCCTCGCTAATTACATTTCATTAATTGATTATCTGAATGTAATCAAGCTTTATAAAACTGAAAAAGACTATACAGTCTGGCTTGACTTGGCAAGCAACATAAACCAGATTAAGCTGATATTGAGCAATGAGAAATATAATTCAAAGCTGGATCAGTTCACTTTAAACTTATTTTCGCAAATACTGGAGTATGTTGGCTGGGATGAAAAGAAAAATGAGAAGCATACTGACTCATTGCTAAGAAGCTGGGCAATATTAACATCTGGATTAGCTGGAAACCAGAAGGTTTTGGATGAGGCAAACAGAAGATTCAGTTTGTTTTTGAAAGATGGAAAATTAAATC
>CAYRAU010000018.1:0-10479 GCA_964422525.1 Candidatus Woesearchaeota archaeon | reverse complement strand
ATAAATTGTGTAGATGGAGACTCCAAAGTCGCTACAGAGTATGGCTGTTTTATAAAAATAAAAAACTTTGAAAAATATATGGATGAAAGCACAAAATCAATAAATTTCGAAACGAATCAAGAGATTTCTACACAGCCAATCCTTTTTATGAAAAAGATATCAAATGATATATTTAAAATAAAAACGAAGTCTGGCGCTGAGATAATCGCGACAGGGGACCACCCATTTTATACTAACAACGGCATGATTGAATTATCTAAATTAAACAAGAATGATTTATTAGCTGTTAATCCATTTGAAGGTGTTGAGTATCAGGAAGCAAGCGATGAAATAATAATTGATGAAAATAATATAAGAGATTTAATCGGCAATAGATATAAATTAATAAAGGAATTGAAAAATAATAATCTATTGCCTCTAAAATTTAACTCAAAAAAACTTCCAATACTTGCGAAGTTAGTTGGTTTTCTTTCTGGAGATGGTTGCTTAAGCTATTATTATAATGCTAGAAGGAAGCAAAATGTTTGGGCAACAGTTGCTATAGGTTTACCGGAAGATCTATTGGAAATAAAAGAAGACATTCAAAAGTTAGGATTTTCATCATCAAATATTAAAAAGTTAAATTGTAGGAGCAAAGTGGAAAATGTCGATGGAAGCACTAGGATTATAGAAGGTAGTTCATATCAGATGCATATTAGCTCTCAGAGCGTTACTGTTCTATTGCATCTTTTAGGAGTTCCAAAAGGAAACAAGTCAAGAACTGATATAAAAGTACCTAAATGGGTTAAAAAAGCTCCACTTTGGATAAAAAGGCTTTATTTGGCTGGCTTGTTTGGTGCGGAGTTAAGCAAACCTACACAAGATAAAAAAGAAAAATATGGGTTTAAAGAACCTTCAATAAGCCAGAACAAAATCTTGTTGTTTGAGAATAATATCCAAGAGTTTTTGCTAGATATTGAAAAATTATTAATGGAATTTGGTATAACCTGTAATAAAATTTATAGATTAAAAGGGGTTATCAATAAATTTGGAGAAGAAACTGTTAAGCTTTCATTGAAGATATCTTCTGAACACAATAACTTAATTAAATTATTTGGGAAAATAGGCCTTGAGTATTGCAAAAAAAAGAAAGATTTAGCCATGCTTGCTCTGCAATATTTGAGAATCAAATTAGAAACTTTAAGAAAAATAAACAAGGCTGTTCTAGCATCATTGAAACTGAAAAATAATGGCATTTCAAGATCTAGTGTATTTAAATATGCCGAAGATCAAGGAATAAGCAAAGCGTTAATCGCAAGCAGATTAAATAGTGGCAAAACAAATAATTATAGAATTCCTAGGAGTTTCCTTGCATTTAATGAATTTATAGTAAGATATGCAATAGATGGTGCTAGTTTTGTATGGGACGAAATTGACGTAATTGAAAATTTAGATGAAGAAAGAGTTGTTTATGATTTTACCATTGATCATAAGGACCATAATTTTTTAGCCAATAATTTTGTTATTTCTAATTGTGGCATGCGTCTGGTAACCACAAACCTGACAATAAAAGAAGTCCAGCCAAAATTAAAAGAATTAATTGATACTTTGTTCAAGATAGTTCCGGCTGGAGTTGGAAGCAAGGGCTTTCTTAAAGTTAATGAAAATCAGTTCAAGGAAATAATGGAAAGCGGCGTTAAGTGGTGCGTTGAAAATGGTTATGGCTGGGAAGAGGATTTGGAAAGAACAGAAGGCCACGGCTTAATACCTCAGGCAGATTCAACAAAAGTTTCTGACAGAGCTGTTAAACGCGGAATTAACCAATTAGGAACATTGGGCTCTGGAAATCATTATCTTGAAGTTCAGGTGGCTCATGCAAATGAAATATTTGATGAAGAAAAAGCAAAGGCATTTGGAATTCACACTCCTGACCAGATTGTTATAATGGTTCACTGCGGCTCTAGGGGATTTGGACATCAAATTGGAACTGATTACTTGAAAACATTTGAGCCTGCAATGAAAAAATACGGCATTACAGTAAATGACAGGGAATTGGCTTGCGCTCCTTTCTCAAGCAAGGAAGGCCAGGATTATTTCAAGGCAATGGCATGCGCAGCAAACATGGCTTTTACAAACAGGCAGGTAATCCTGCATAGAATCAGGGAAGGATTTTCTCAGGTATTTAAGAAAAGCCCTGAAGCTCTTGAGTTAAACTTGGTTTATGACGTTGCCCATAATATTGCCAAGGTTGAAAAGTACAAGATTGACAATAAGATGAAGGAAGTTGTTGTCCATAGGAAAGGCTCAACAAGGGCTTTTGGTCCAGATAATAATGATCTTGATAAGTTATACCGAAAGGCAGGACAGCCTGTAATAATTGGCGGCTCAATGGAAACCGGAAGTTATTTGCTTGTTGGAACAAAGAAAGCAGAGGAAGAAACATTTGGAACAACGGCGCATGGCTCTGGCAGGACAATGTCAAGAAGCCAGGCAAAAAGGGAAGTCAGGGGAGATAAACTGCAGAGAGATATGGAAAAAAGAGGAATCTATGTCAAGGCTGTTTCAATGTCCGGGTTGGCTGAAGAAGCTGGAGTGGCTTACAAGCCCATCAATGATGTTGTTGACACATTGGATATTGCAGGAATATCAAAAAGAGTTGTTGGATTAAAGCCCCTCGGCAATATTAAAGGATGATGAAATATAAATTTTTTGATCATACGGCAGATGTAGCTTTTGAAGCCTATGGCAAGACTCTGGAAGAATTATTTGAGAATTCAGCACTTGCTGTTTTTGAAACCATGGTTGATTTGAAAACTGTTTCCGGAGATATTAAAAAAACAATAAAGCTGGAAGCTGAAAGCGAAGAAAGATTGTTTCTTGATTTCCTGGAAGAACTAATATTTCTGAAAGATTCAGACTACATGGTGTTTAACAGGTTTGAAGCTAAAATAAAAAACAACAAGCTGATCGCAGCTGCTTACGGAGATAAAATAAATCCTGGCAAGCATAAGCTGAAAGTTGATGTCAAGGCTGTCACAATGCATAAGTTTAAGTTTGAGAAAACCAAGACTGGCTATAAGGCATTTGTAATAATTGACATTTAACGGACAATTATGGAGCTTCCAGATGGTTTGCTTCCATTTATTGCGTCTAAAACAAATTTAGCAACGTCTTCAGGCTTTGCCATTAATGCAGTGTCCATGTCAGGATATAAGTCCTTTAACATTTTTGTGTCTGTTGCTCCCGGGCATATAGCATAGACTTTGATTTTAGTTTCCTGGCTTAAAGCTTCTGTAAATCCTATTACAGCAAACTTGCTTGCGCAATAAGCCCCTCCTCCTTCATAACCTCTTTTTCCAGCAACAGAGCTTATGTTTACTATGACACCATTGCTTTTTTCCAGGTATTGTAGGCATTCCTTGCTCATTAAGAATAATCCTTTGAAATTAATGTCTACTGTCCTGTCTAATATTTCCTTGCTTGTGTCTTTCACATAAACATCATAGGCAACGCCTGCATTGTTTACAAGAATGTCAATCCTGCCGAATCTCTCAATGGCTTTTCTTACAGCATTTTTAATTTCCTTGTAATCAGAAACATCCATTGGAATTATCAAAGCTTTTCTTCCTAGCTTTTCAATTTCTTTCTTTGTTTCTTCCAGTTCTTTTTTAGTTCTTGAGATTAAAACTAAGTTACAGCCCTGCTTAGCTAATAACAAAGAAGTGGCTTTGCCAATACCTCTTCCAGATCCAGTTACAATCGCTATTTTATCCTTTAAATTTGGCATTTTCAATTTTTTTGTACTTCTTTTTAAGCTTAATAATATAAAGTATAAATATCTTACTAAATTATTTTTGTAAAGTTTTCTCTTAATTTTATGAATCATTGTAAAGTCTCTTTAATAATAAAGCGTCTCCTTCAATATTCGGGCTTTCTGATATTACAATGCCTTTGATTTTGAATTCTTTCCAGGCCTCAACAAGCTCTTTGTATTTCATGTCGCTGTCTTTTAGGTTTAAATGGTTCTTCTCGCCTTTTTCCCCGTAATTGATGCCTGAAAGATGTATGTGCATGTTATCAAGGCCTTTTCTTCCCAATTTATTCTCAACAAGAGCCAGTATTTCCCTGAACTCTTCTTTAGTATTGTATTTTCCATTGCTTCTTGCATGCAGATGGGAAAAGTCTATGCACGGCATCAGCCTTTCAAACTCTTGACTTAGCTCAAGTATTTCATGTATGTTTCCAAACTGAGTTGGCTTGCCTGTTGTTTCAGGCCTGACCCATATTTTGTTTTCACTGCTTATTTTTTTGAATATTTCCCTTAAGGAATTTTTAATGTTTTCAAAAACAGATCTTGGCTCTTCTTTCATGTAAAACCCCGGATGAAAGCATACTGAGTAAGCTCCGCATAAGTTTGCTGTTTCAGCAGACTGGACTATTCTGTTAATGCTTGCATGCCATTTTGGCTTTTCCTTGCTGTTTAAGTTGATAAAATAGGGGGCATGGCATGTCAATGCAACATTGTTTTTTTTGGCAACTTCATTTACTTCAGGAGCTTTTTCCTTTGGGATGTTTATTGATCTTACAAACTCTAATTCCATTGCTTCTAACTTAAGCTCGTTAACTTGCTTTATGCCGTTTATTGTGTTCTTTTCTTTCGTGGAAAAAGGTATTCCAGCAGTTCCAAAATTTAGCTTGTCCATAATATCACCAAGAATGATTATTCTATGATGGAAGGTTATATAAACATTTTCTATTTGTTAGAGTCATGTCAGTGGAAGATTGCGTAAGAGATGAAATATTATATGGTAGAATGCCATTTCCAAAATTTAGGGAATTTTATACCGGATTAAAAAGAGAAATCTCTTCTGTAGAAGATGAGGGGCTTAGAAGATCTTACCTTAATTCATTAAGAGCAATAGTGACTTATTATGGCGAATGCAGGAGAATTATCAGGGAAGGAATATCAGATGACTCATTAAAGCACAATGAGATTGCGATGAATGCAACTTTAAAGCTTATAACTTATTTATTGATTGTTAGCAAAGTATTTAAGGACAAATTTCATCCATTAAGAAACTAAAAATGAAAGAGGATGCTGCCTTTTCTGAAGACGAATTAAAAGACTTGGAAGAGTACGATGAATATTACAAGGATATGAAGGTTGGAAAGAAATCAGGCGGAAAGAAATACGGCAGAGTTTACAAGAAAGGCGGAAAATACAGAAGCGTTAAGTTCAAGAAAGAGTCTAAATAGCTCCCAAGACTTCTTTGCTGTGATTTTTAGGATTGACTTTTTCAAAAACATGCTTGATGAATCCTTTCTTGTCTATAACAAAAGTTGTCCTGTTAATCCCAAAGTACTTTTTTCCCAGAAAGCTTTTTTCCCCATAAACGCCGTAAGCCTTGCTTACTTTTATTTCGGTATCTGAAAGAAGCGGGAATGGCAGGTCATGCTTTTCTGTAAACTTCTTATGCTTTTCCTCATTGTCCAAGGAAACTCCAAAAACCAAAACGCCTTTCTTATTGTAATCATCATAATCGTCCCTGAAGTTGCATGCTTCCACAGTGCATCCTGGAGTTAAGTCTTTTGGATAAAAATAAAGAACTATTTCCTTTCCCTTAAGCTTGCTTAATCTAACTAAATTGCCGTTAGTATCTCTTAATTCAAAATCCGGAGCCTTGTCCCCAATTTTTAGCATCTTAAAATTCGTTTCTTAACAATATTGAGACTGGCTTCCTGCTTGAATAGCCTTCTCCAGCCTCATGCCAGAATTTAATTCTCTTCTCCCCTAAGCGCCAGCACAAAACTATTTCTCTTCCTTCATGCATTGAGTAAAAATCAACTATTCCAAATTCAATGTCCTTGACAACTCCGCCAACCTCCACTATTGACTCTATTTCCTTATACAGCTTGTAGTACAGCCTGTGGAATGTTTTGTTGACTCTAATGTCATTAATCAATGAATTATGCTCATCATCATACTCAATTGAGACTGAGTTGAGCATTTGGATTGTTCTGTTAATCTTCATTAACTTCAATAAAGAATGTCTAATCCTTGGCAAAGCCCTGTGAGCTTCCATTACAGTAAAATATTTTTTACTCAACAAACGCACCTCTTTATTTTCGTTAATTATTTGTAAGAGCTTCTTGTTTTTATATGTTTCGATAATTTAGTTAATAAATTTTTCATAACCTTCTTTGTCTATCTGATAAGCCAGTTCGGAATTTCCTTCCTTGACAATTTTTCCCTTGCTCATCACATAAACCTTGTCAGGCTTGATATAATTCAGAATTCTTTCATAGTGGGTTATTAGCAGGACAGCCATGTTTTTTCTTTCCCTTACCTTGTTTACTCCATTCCCAACAATCTTTAAAGCAGAAACATCCAATCCTGAGTCAGTCTCATCCATTATCGCCAGCTCAGGCTCTAAAATTGCCATCTGCAGTATTTCAGCTTTCTTTTTTTCTCCGCCTGAAAATCCTTCATTCAAATATCTCTGCGCAAACTTCTCATCCATGTCCAATTCTCTCATCTTCTCATGCAGCAGCTTATGGAATTCTATTACAGAAATATTTGGCTGCTTGTTTGATTTCAATGCAGTTCTTAAGAAGCTGCTGTAAGTAACGCCTGAAACTTCCTGCGGATACTGGAAGCTTAAGAATAATCCTAATTTTGCCCTTTCATCTGCTTTTGCTTTTGTAATGTCTTTTCCCCTGAATATTATGCTTCCTTTTGTTATCTCATATTTTGGATGGCCCATTAATGTATGGGCTAGTGTTGATTTGCCTGAGCCGTTCATTCCCATCAGCGCAACAACCTGGCCTTTTTCAACTTCAAGATTTACTCCTTTAAGTATCTCGTTGCCTTCAACTTCAACATGCAAGTCTTTTATTGTTAGTTCAGCCATTTTTTATATTGCTAATGCAGTTTCTTAAAGCTATTAATGATAATACTGCGCATTTTACCCTTACAGGGCCTATTGGAATATTCAGCATCTCTATAATATTGTTCCTGTCAATGCTTTTTACTTCTTCTATGTTTTTTCCTTTTATCTCTTCTGTAAGCATTGAAGCTGCTGCCTGGCTTATTGCGCAGCCTCTTCCTAAAAATCTGACATCTTCAATCATTCCATTATTTATCTTTAGCTGCATCTCAATAACATCGCCGCACAAAGGGTTGCTGTCCTTGAACTTTATAGTTGCATTATCCAAATTTCCGTAGTTTCTCGGATTTTTAAAATGATCCAGGATATTTTCCTTGTAGATTCCCTCTCCAATGTAATTTTGGCTTAAGTTTTCCATTTTACTCAAATAACCTTACAATTTTTTTCAGAGACTCGACTAATTTGTCTATCTCTTCCTCTGTGTTGTAAAAATAAAGGCTTATTCTTGAAGTGCCGTCTAGATTTAATTTATTCATAAGCGGCATTGCGCAATGATGGCCTGCTCTTATTGCTATGCCTTCATGATTCAGCAAAGTAGCAACATCATGGCTATGAACCCCTTTTAAGTTAAATGATATTACAGATGTTTTCTGCCCTTCAGGATTATATAATTCAATGCCAGGAACTTCTTTTAGCTTTTCCAAAGCATATTTTCCTAATTCCTCGGTGTAGCTTTTTATGTTATTCATCCCTACATTCTTTAAGTATTCTACAGCAACGCCCAATCCTATCCCGGATGATATGTTTGGTGTTCCTGCTTCAAACTTCCACGGCAAATCATTCCACTTGCTCTCTTCAAAAGTAACTTCTTTAATCATGTCCCCGCCAAACAAAAATGGCTGCATAGTTTCAAGAAGTTCTTTCCTGCCGTATAAAACTCCTATTCCTGTTGGAGCAAGCATCTTATGGCCTGAGAACGCAAGGAAATCAACATCCAAGTCCTTCACATCTATTTTCATGTGGGAAATTACTTGGGCAGAATCTGCTATAACCAAAGCATTGTATTCATGGGCAAGCTCAGATATTTTTTTCACATCATTTATTGTTCCAAAAACATTTGAAGCGTGGCATACTGAAACAATCTTCGTGTTTTCATTTAACAATGATTTGAAATGATCCATGTCTAATGTATAATCCTCTTTGATTCTTGCGAACTTCAATCTTAATTTTTTTCTCTTTGCTAACTGCTGCCATGGAACTAAATTAGCGTGATGCTCCATTTCAGTCAATATTATTTCATCATTTTCCTTCAGCCATTCTGACAAGGAATATGCCAGTAAGTTGATTGATTCTGTTGTTCCTTTTGTGAAAATAACTTCCTCGAATCCTGCATTTATGAATGATGCAACTTTTTTATGCGCTTCTTCATACTGCAATGTAGCTTCCTCGCTTAAAGTATGTATTCCCCTGTGCACATTTGAATTATAGTTTTCATAGTAATCCTGGACCGCTTTTATCACATGCCTTGGCTTCTGCGTTGTTGCTGCATTATCCAAGTAAACAAGCTTATGATTATTGACATTCTTGCTTAAAGTAGGAAAATCTTTTCTAATCTCATTGACATTTAAGGTTTGCACTTGCATTTTCTAGCATACAGAATTTTCTATTTCCAGTTCTATCAGCCTGTTTAATTCAACAGCATATTCCAAAGGAAGGGCTTTTACAACAGGCTCTATGAATCCTGAAACTATCATCATTGTAGCTTCCTGCTCTGACAAGCCTCTTGACATTAAGTAAAATAACTGTTCTTCTCCAATCTTTCCCACAGCAGCTTCATGTGCTACATTAACGTCGTTCTCAGAAACATTCATGCTTGGTATGGTTCCTGACTTGCTGTTATTATCCAACATCAAGCCGTCGCATCTTACAGATGATTTTGATTTTACGCATCCTTTCTTTATTTCAACTAATCCACGATAATTTGTAATGCCTCCATCTTTGCTTATGCTCTTGCTTATTACTGTTGAGCTTGTGTTTGGAGCCAGATGATAGACCTTGCATCCAGTATCCTGGTTTTGTCCTTTTCCAGCATACGCGACTCCTATGTAGTCTGTCTTTGAATTTTTTCCCAATAAAACAGAGCAAGGATAAAGCATAGTCACATTGCTGTTGTGAGCTATAAAACCATTTGATATAAAATTATGATAATTATACACTTCTATATCATATGTTGGCTTTTCTCCAGTTGGTAATATTTTTTCAATTTTTGCAAAGCCCACTTCTTCATTTGCTTTACTGCGAAAGTTCAAACCTTGTGAACCAAAGAAGTTTCTCTGCGTTTTTAGCTTATTAATTTTTTCTTTATCTTCCAAACTTTTTGTAGGCATATTATAAACATTTTTCCCATTTAATAATATTCTCCATGAATCTTTTGTATCACATTCTCTCCCTACAACTATTTTTTTACCTTTTTCTCTATGCTTAAATATTCTAGAAACCCCAAAACCTAGTGAAATAGCCAATAATTTAACTTTTTCAAGCACTTCTTTATTTACGCTAGTATATGCTATTGAATTTTTGTTTACATGCCCATCAGAATCTAGATAGCCTGCCAAAAATGCTATTATTTGTTCTGCCGGCAAACTGAATACCCAGTCAGGAACTTTCTTTGTATAAGCATCACCACTAAACCCAATTTTTGTAAATAAATCTGCTAAGGCTTTAGAATATATTTCCACGTACCTGTCTTGAGCATCTTTTATTTCATAATTAAACAGTTCCTTAACGGTTTTTAACAATGCTCTTCTTACATCATCATTTTTATGTATTGCAATGTTAGTTTTATTGCTAGGTAAATCTACACAACCATCTCCTAAAAGAATTCCCATTAACCACATAAAATCATTATTTGTTTCATCAGGCATTATTATTTCGGAGTTATACAAATGATTGGAATTCATTTTAAAATCCGAATACTGGTTTTTACTTTTTATTGCGTAGTTATAATTGAACTTTGGTAATTTGTGCGGATTTCCTTCTATTGGAACTCTTTTAGCTATTCCTATTAAGTCTCCTTCTTTCAATTCTTCTAAAGGTTTCCATTCATAATGGAAAAATCCTTTTTTATGCAAAGTATTGTTCTTTCTTCTAATTAATGTTAGGAAAGGATGATTAGAACTTGCTTCTATTTGCCTTCCACCAGCTTCTAACTTGTAAACCATCTTTATACCACTAAAAATCATGGATTTAACTAAAGATTTTTTAATGCTGTTTGTTTTTTGATCCCAAACATACACCTTGTCACCCTTTTTTATATCCTTTATATCTATTGGTCCTTTTGGATTTGTTAATATTTTAGAATCTCCAGCTAAGCACCCCATATTGCCGTTTATCCATTCCATTACAGCATTTTCATGGACAATAGCCCTTTTAGTATTAAGATTAAATGTATTCTTGCTCCAGTTTTCTATGCTTGAATATCTGGCTCTTGCTCCTTTCAGAACATGGACTTCTACGCAACCAGCATGCAATCCTGATTCATTATATACGGGACTGGAGCACCCTTCAATATATTGCATCTCGGCATTTTCATCAATAATAATTAACGTATGCT
>CAYRAU010000017.1:0-10952 GCA_964422525.1 Candidatus Woesearchaeota archaeon | reverse complement strand
GTTGCAACAGAAGATTTCTGGGAAGTTTTCAATCTTGGTTTGAACGAGGAAAAAACAACACGCACTATAAACGGATTAAATTATAAAGTTAAACTTACAAGTTTCAATTTTGAGAACAATGCAGCAACATTCTCTATTGTCAAGCAAAACAGCGACGGATCTTCCAGCTATTTTAACACCGACGGATCATTCAGCGATATTCAATGCGACAGCGGCTTTTTGAGCTATTTCAGAAATAATTTTAATTTAATGGAAGGAGAATACAAGAAATGCTCCGGCTTACCCGGTCTTATTATTTATTTGTATAATATTAATCTGCTTGAAGGAAATAAAGTAATGGCTGACTTTAGGTTTATTTACAGCCTAAATGAAATGGATTTATGGATAAAAAAAATAGAAGAACAGTTTAAAAAAGACTTTGAAATTAGGTTGATGATAAATGATCAAGTTAGATTCAGCCAGACTGATTTAACTAAAAAATATATTCTAAAATTAAAAGAAAAACGCCCTACTAACGAAATAGTATTTGAATTATCTAATGAAATTGCCGGCTCAAAAACTGTTGCTGACTGCGGTTGGCTATCTGATGATGTTGTGGTTCCTTACTTAGGATCAGATGAATGTAAGAGCGTTAATATTAGGTCTTTAAGCCTTAATAGTGACGGTTCTGTAAGCGTTTTTATTAAAAATAATAATCTTTACCTTACTGAATCTGAGTTGGAAAGGCTTAATCCAACTCTTAACTTTGAACCTTCAGGGGTCAAGGATGCTGAACTTACATTAAACCAGCCAGTTGACCTTATTATAAATAGAATAAACTATAAAATTGAATTTAATGAATATGATGATAAAAAAGTAGCTCATATCAGCTTGAAAGAGCATCAATCTGACGGGACTTATTTGGATATAGACTGCCATCCGACATTTTTGTGGGGCGATTTCGAAATGATAGCTAGAGGCAGGGTTGAGACATGCCACGAATTTAAGTTATTTTCATTGTATCTAGAATCTGTTGATGAAGGTCCTACAATAAAAGCCAAGGTTAAGATTAGCGTTGATATTAGTAACCGTAAACCTGCGCTTCCTTTGGAAGAATACCTTAAGGTAAACTTGATAAAAGGAAAATGGTATATAATAAAAGATACAACAGTCTCATTAAAGTTGCATTCTGTAGATGTAGCAGATAAAGAAGCATCATTGGATGTTTCTCTTGGGACCACTACATTTAATTGTGCTGATTATCCGCATTTCGGAAAAGAACTGTATATTAATATAAACGATGAAGTGCATTGCACTGAATTGCCGAACTTGCTAATAAAACTTTTAAATGCAAGAGCAGACGAGATTGATGTTACATTAAGATATGATGGAAAATACTTAAGCCAGAATGATTTTAAGTAATATGAGACTAAAAAAGTATTTTAACAGGCAATTTTTGAAATTATACTTAATTGACTTAATTTTTTTTATATTAACTTCTGGCTTTATTTTCCTGGCTTTGTTCCAAATAAGCAAATACGCTAATTTCTTGAAAAACTTTCAGCCAGAGCAGTCTTTGGTCCAGGGCTATGACATTGACCCAAATGTTCTGAACACTTACTTAACTATAGCAAGCCCAATAGCAAACAAAATAATGTTGTTTTTCTATTTAACCCCAATAATAATATTAATAGCATACATATTAATGCAAGGCTTAAGCTGGAGCAGGATTAAAGAAACAAGATACAAATCTTTCATTGCAAGATTTCTTGCAGTTACATTAATATTTGGCTTGATAATACTTCTTGCAGTCATTGCAAACTTGGGAATATTTTCAGACGTAATTATTTTTATTGCATTGTATTTCATGCTTCTAAGCTACACTTTAATCAAGAAGAATGTTCTGAAGGACTTGAAGAAAGCATTTGTTATGGGATTGAAAAAATTTTATCCACTATTCTTAATATACCTGCTTTGGATTCTGGCAAGCTTAATTATACTATTCATTTACACTCTTGCAGAAGGCTTCTTTAGCCTGCCAATAACAATAATTGCTTTGTTGGTCTTAATTGGATTGTTTGTTTTATTCAAGAGAGTTCTTTATGACTTTATCAAGAAATATGATTAATTTACAAACAAAAAAGCTTAAATATATTGCAATATATTGCATTATTATGGAAACAATAACAATACCAAAGGATGAATATTTGCAGCTAAAAGCTCAAATTAAGACCTTTAAAAATAGCGAGTTGTATAAAAGATTATTGGAGTTTGAAAAAAATATTAAAGTTGGAAAAATATTTACTAGGAAAGATCTTGGGTTCTAAAATAGTCTCTGCGATTTGTCTCTAAGCTTGTTTACTGTTTTGTTCTGTTTATCACTACTTGTTTTTAATTCATATTCAAAGACATAGATATTGTTAGAGTCTCTTTTATGCTTAAAATACAATCTGATTGGAGGACTTTTGCTTTTAATTTCGTAAATAAATAGCTGTGAATCAACAAGTTTGCCTGCTCTTGGTCCAAGCATCTCTATTTTGTCAAACATCTTAGAAAGAATTGTTCTTATTTTTTCTTTTTCACCCAGTTTTTTTAATTGATTCAAAATGATTTCATCAAATATTATTTGGTAACTCATAATATAACAATAGTTATCTTGCTTTTAAACATTTTTGGTTATATTGGTTTTTCTCTTTTTATTATTAATGCGGAGAACAGGATTCGAACCTGCGTAGGCACTAAGCCATCAGGGCCTAAACCTGATCCGTTTGACCGCTCCGGCATCTCCGCTTGATAAAAATGTTTAGAATTATTGCTTATAAGTTTATTTCTTTTGCCAGGAATATCTTCTGAGCTTTTTAGTTTTGCCATAGCCGCAGGAAGCGCATATTCCAGAAATCTTATGATAAGCATTGTTTCCGCATCTTCTGCATTTGATGTGCATGCGCCCTTTGCTGCGCATTTTACCCATTGATGCTGTTCCCTTAGTCATTTTAGTTAGCCGGAGAAATCAGTATTATTGTATCGCCCCTTACAAAGGCCTTCCCTATTTTTCTTGCCATGTTGCCTTCAACCATTTCCTGGACATCATCCAGAACAACGTTGATGTGTATGTCAAATGCTCTCAGAACGCCGACAAGCTGTTTGCCGTTCTTTAGCTCTACAATTATTCTCTTATTTCTTGCTTCATTTAAAGTGTCTAAAGGCCTTGTTTCAACCATATTATTGTTAACCCCTTATGAATTCTTAAAGCACAATCTATTTAAATGTTTTCTGATTCTGCAAGTGTTATGTCAATAACTGCGCACAGGTCAAAAAGGAAGGCTACAGGCGGAATCTACAGAAACCTTAAGGGCAAGAGGATGGCAAGCTTAGCTGGAATGCCAAGCCATACTAAACTAGGCAGCGAAAGCCGCGTTATTAAGAGAAAAATTGGCGGAGGCAGCAAAATCTCATTATTAAGCCATGAAATCATTAATGTTTTTGACAAAAAGAGCAATAAATACCATAAAACCAAGATTTTGACAGTAGTTGACAATAAAGCTAACAGGAACTTCATAAGAAGAAACATCATGACCAAAGGGACTGTTGTAAAAACAGAGCTTGGCAATGCAAGAATTACTTCAAGACCTGGCCAAGAAGGCAGTATTAATGGCGTTTTAGAAGCTTAACAACCATTTTTTTAATAGCCGAAACCTTTATATAGCAGAAAATAGCTAATTCTTTATAAGCATTTGTATGCTATTATCTTAGGGGGGTAAATAAGAGATAAAATGCAAACTTATATTAAAAAATGTCCTGAATGTGGCGGTATTAACTTAATTCTAAATAAAGAAAAAGGCGAAATTACTTGCAGAGACTGCGGTTTAGTTATTGAAGAGAAAATGATTGACTTTGACCAGGAATGGAGAGAGTTTGATCATGAGCAGGCTGACAAGAGAAGAAGAACAGGCGCTCCTATGACTTATACTAAATATGATAAAGGCCTTGGCACTACTGTTGGCCATGAAGCTGATATCTACAAGCTAGGCGGAAAAGACAGAAACAAGTTCTTTAGGCTAAGAAAATGGCAATACAGAGTTTCAACAGCTATTGAAAGAAACTTGAAACTTGCTTTGGCTGAACTAAAGAGAGTTGCTTCATACTTGAAACTACCATCTGGAGTTGAGGAAGAGTCTGCCAGGATTTATACTTTAGCTGTCCAAAGAGGATTAGTAAGAGGAAGATCAATGGAATCTGTTGTTGCAGGCGCATTATATGCAGCTTGCAGAAGGCATGAAGTTCCTAGAACTCTTGATGAACTAAGCGAAGCTTCTGGAATTGACAAGAAAGAAATAGGAAGGACTTACAGGTTTATAACAAGAGAGCTTGGAATCAGAATACTGCCAAGCAACCCTGTTGATTACATAGCAAGATTTGCTTCAGCATTAAAATTAAGCGCTGAAACTCAGACTAAGGCTGTTGAGATTTTGGAAAAAGCCCAGAAAGCTGAGTTAACATCTGGAAGAGGACCTACAGGCATTGCAGCTGCTTCATTGTATGTTGCTGCTTTAATCAACAATGAGAAAAGGACTCAGAGAGAAGTTGCTGATGTCGCTGGAGTTACAGAAGTCACAATAAGAAACAGGTACAAGGAACTTCTTAAGGAATTAAAGCTTAAAGACCAGATCAAGAGAAAAGATTTGCTGGAAGACGACGATTAATTTTTTCTTATTATAATTCTATTTCACTGAAATCCCTGGCTAATATTACATTCTTGAACTGCTTTTTGGCTTCTTTCTCAAAATCCTTTAAATCTTTGTATCTTTGAGAGAAATGAGTTAACGCTAACTGTTTTGCCTTTGCTTTCTTGGCGAGATTTATAGCGTCTTTTATTGTCATATGCTTATATTCTTCATTCTTCTTATGCTCCTCATTTAAGTAAGTTGACTCCGCAATCAGTAAATCAGAGCTTTTGGCAAACTTGACAGCAGCATCATTGAATTCAGTGTCTAATACTATTGCAACCTTTTTTCCGGGAACAAGTTTGGTTGCTTTATTCACTTCTATTTTCTTTCCATTATAAACAATGCTTTTCCCTTTTTGCAATTCTCCAAGCAATGGATGCTTTGTCAAGCCAAACTTTTTAGTGTATTCAAGATTGATTTTTCTTTTGCTTTTTTCTGTAAATGAATAAGCAAGGCAGGGAGCATTATGCTTCATCGGGCTTGAATGCAGTTCAAAGTCATTGTTCTCAAAGAACTTGCCTGAATTTATCTCATTAATATTCATCTTTATTCTTATTGGGAAGATAAAGCTTCTAAGCATGTTTGCAAAATAATTTTTAGTTCCTTTCGGACCGTATATTTCCAGAGTTTTTGTGTAATGGCCGGCGCCTAAACTTTGCAGCAGTCCTGGAATGCCTAGCACATGATCACCGTGCCAATGAGTAATAAGAAGCTTTGTTATTTTTGCAGGGCTTATGTTCTTGATTCTTAGCTGCTTTTGAGTTCCCTCTCCGCAGTCTATCAAAATATTTTCATTCTTGTAAGTAAGCAAAATACTGCTTGGATTCCTTTCCTTTGTCGGCAGCATTGATGATGTGCCTAAAAATAGAATATTCATAATATACATTAATAGTAAGACTTTTAAATAGTTTCTGTTTGAATTTAAACATGCCAAAAAAAGCAGAGATGCCAAAGGAAACAAATGAAGATGTTTTTGAAATATTCATAATTGCTGATAATATATTTTCTGAGCAAACAACACTAAGCAAGCAGGCATATGACAAAGGCAGATTTGGCGAGATTAAGGAAAATAAAATAAAATATTCTTTGGTTGAAGCCTTGTATCTATTGGAAAAAAGAAAGGCGGTAATAAAAGATTCAAGGGACAAAACAATTGATTTTGACTCCTTCATTAAAAAAGTCAGCAAGAAAGAGCCTAATTTTTGGACTAGATATGTTGTATTCAGAGATATTAGAAATAGGGGCTATATTATTAAGACAGCATTGAAGTTCGGAGCTGATTTCAGGGTTTATGACAGGGGAATCAATCCTGGACAGGACCATGCAAAATGGATAGTATTTCCTGTAAAAGAAAGCGATGTTCTTACTTGGTTTGATTTTTCAGCCAAGAACAGAGTTGCGCATTCAACAAAGAAAAGCTTGTTATTAGCTTGCGTAGATGATGAGGATGATGTAACTTATTGGAATGTTTCATGGGTTAGGCCTTAATTTTCCAAAATACTTTATTTTGAGGACCATCTTTTATAATTTTATTATTTTTTTCTAACCATCGTAAATGAGAATGTGCGCCGCTTATTCCCAACAAAATTTTTTCGCTTATTTGGAAGGTGCTCATTGGTTTTTTATTTAATAATTTAAGTATCTTGCCTCTTGTCCAATCTAATGGTCTTGTTCTTTTTGTTTTATTCCTTCTTTGCACTTTTAATATTACTTTTAGTCTATGTCTTTTTATTGGATGGGAAAAGTCTATTTTTTCTTTAAATTTTTTAATATTTCTGCTTTCTATGCTAAAATAGCGACATCTATTGCCGCACCCATTTATTCTATTGGTTTTAACACCCATATTTTCAACTAACAATCTTATCTCATTCATAATATTATAATTTTTCATTCCTATAATTGGATAACCTGAAACTGTACCTTCATCATCATATAAAGCTTGTAAAAATGCAGATTTACAACTTTTTGTTGAATTAAATATAAATTTTGGTATATTGGTTGGTCGAGTAAACTCTATATCAAATATATGTCTTAAAACATTTGAAACAACTTTGGGAAAAAATACACACCAAGTCGTATTAGGTTTTCTTTCATATACATATAAATTGCCAAAAACTCTTAAGTCTTTTTTAAATTGTTCTCTTAACATTTTGCAATTATTTGAATAATAGGGAACTTTTTTCTTTCCAGCAAATCCATCTGCTAATAAATGAGCAACTATTCGGTATAACTTCGGACATTCTTTTATTGGTAAACTAACTTTTGTTGGTTTACCTGCTCTTACCCTAAAGTATTCAACTCCGTTTTCTATATCTTTTATTAACCTTTTATTTAAAATTGGGTATGACTTCTTAAGAAACCATACCGGAGTATATTGAACATATTTTTTATTGTTTTTTATGAAGTATCTTTTCCAACACTTTTTGACATGCATTTGGGATGTGTTAAGGAATCTAGCATAAGGCCTTTTTCCACCAAATTTTTTGAATACATAGTTAAAGAATTCTTCATGTACATTGCTTTTTATTAAGACATATATATTATCTGGGAAATCCCAAATATGCCAACTTTTCATATTCTTCTTTATATTAGGCATTTATAAGCAATAGGTCAGGACTTGTCTTTTGCTTCCCCATGCAGAAAGTATATGTTTTAGTCTCTGTTCCATTATAATAAAACTTTTAAACAATCAGCTCTATTTCTATTTGATGGAAGACTTAAGAACAAAGGTTTTGGACTTTGTAAAAATAAACGGACCAAGCCTGCCGGTCCAGATAACAAAGAAGATATCGGGAAACTTGATTCTTGCAGGGGCTGTCATGTCAGAGCTGGTGCATAACAAGAAGCTTAAAGTAAGCAGGGCAAAAATAGGGGGAAGCCCTGTATATTACATAGAAGGGCAGGAATCAAGACTAAATATTCTTTACAAATATTTGAATGACAAAGAGAAAAAAGCTTATGACTTGCTGAAAGACAACAAAGTTCTCATTGACAAGGAATTGGAGCCATGGCAGAGAATTGCTTTAAGAGACTTGAAGGATTTTGCGGTTATGCTGAGGGTTGTTGCAGAAAACTCAGAAGAAATATTTTGGAAGTGGCATTTGCTGACAGATGAGGAAGTAAAGCCATTGATAAGCAGCAGGTTAAGCCAGAAAAATGAATTAATTCAGGAAGTTGCAAGCCAGCATGAAGAGATTCTGGAAAATCAAATGCCTGAAGAAACATCAGAACAATTGGTTGTCAGCCAGGGGTTTGAGCAGGAAGAGTATCAGGAAATACTTCCAAGGCCAAGAATTATAAAGCAGGCAAGGCAAAAACCAGCTAAAAAGCTTATTAATCCTTTTGATTATTTTAATTCTAAGGGAATTCACATCATGGAGCAGAATATAATAAGGAATGAAAAGGAATACGAGTTCATAGTCAAAATGCCGACAAAAATAGGGAATGTCAATTTTTTTGTAAAAGCCTTGGACAAAGCAAAGGTTGGCGATAAAGACTTAATATTGGCGCATAGTCAGAGCCAGCTTAAAAGACTGCCATTATTGTTTTTATCAAACGGAAGCCTGACTAAGAAAGGAGAAGAGTACCTTGCAAAGAATCATATAAACTTTGATAATTTTTGATAAACATGGAAGATTATTTATTTTTTCTTGGAAGAGATATAGACTTGTCAAAGCTTGAATTATTGTCTTATTTTGATGCAAACAATATAAAATACAGCATTAAGGAAGACACTAAAGAAATAATGTTAATCAGCCTGAATAATCTTGATTTTGCCCAGGTCATTAGGGAGTTAGGCGGCACTGTAAAAATAGCCAAAGTAATAGACCAGGAAAACTTTGATCCTTTAACTGCAGTAAAATGGTTTGAAAAGTCAGTAACTTATGGTGTCAGTTTCTACACAAAAAGAAACTTAAGGCTATTAGGCACTATAAAGAAAAGATTCAAGGAAGAAGGGTTAAAAGCTTATTTGAAAAAACCGCAGAGATTAAGCTACTTTATGCCAAGCGAGGTTATAAAACACAAGTTTCTTGAAAATGGATTTGAGCTTGTTGTTTTTAATGACCATGTAGGATATACTATAGCTGTTTTTAATCCAAAAGAATACATTAACAGGGATGATAAGAGACCTTTCTTTGATGAAAAGATGGTTGTTTCCATAAGACTTGCCAATATTCTCATAAATCTGAGCAAGGTAAAAAAAGAGCAGACATTGCTAGATCCTTTCTGCGGCGTTGGCACAATACTTCAGGAAGCTTTGCTAAGAAACATTAATGTTATTGGGGCTGATTTAGATGGCCAGGTAGTAAAAGGCTGCAAAAAGAATATGGAATGGATAACTAAAAGAAACTCTCCAAAGGCTTATTGGAAGGTTTTTAACGTAGACAGCAGAAAGATTTCAGCATTCATAGGCAATGTGGATGTTGTTGTTACAGAACCTTATCTTGGGCCTTATCTCAGAAAAACACTTAACTTAAGGCAGGCAAAAATAATTAGAAACAAGCTTCATGATCTTTATTCAGAATTGTTTTTGGAATTGGCCAGGGTTGTGAAGTCAAGGATTGTTTTTATAACCCCTGTTTTTGTGACCAATAAGAACCAAAAAGTTGGAGTTAACTTCACCAGAATATTTGATGAAGCTGGCTTTGAGATTGCTGAAGATTATGGAATCAGGGTGCCTATTGTTTATAAGCACGAAAGCAGCAGGTTTGACAGAAAAATATGGATATTAAAAAGAAAGTAGTTATCTGCTTTTGGAGTTTATCATTGTTAATGCTATAGCTGCGAAAAATAACCCTATATCTCTGAATATTATTTCCAGGCTTCCCAGATTCGGGAGCGTTATCGCAGCAAGGAAAACAGAAGAAACTAATGAAGGATAGAATTTCTGCTTGCCGAAGATTAACCAGAGCCCAAGCAATATCTCAGCTATTGAAAATATTGTCAGGAATAAATCTCTGCTTATAAATATTTCAACTATGTCCGGAACAAACCCTATCCAAGAGTCAGGATTTACCAAGCCAGCTATTCCAGCGTAAAGAAAAACAAATACTAATCCAAATCTAAGGATTAATTCAGGTTTGAATGCCATTTTAAACAACAATAATCTTGCCCCTTAGACTTGCTTTTAGATGGTCATGATAGCTCCATTCTCCAGCTTCGTTAAAGACAAATGTGAATGTTCCCCCTTCTTTCAGCCCCTTGCACGCATCAAAAATAACTGACTGCTCAGAGGTTCCGCATTTGGTTATATCAGAGCCCGGGTAAACTGTATGGGTTGGATGAATAGCGCTTGCAGGCCAATGCATACTTGAGTCTTTGTTGATGAACTTTACTGATTCTCCAGCCTTGATTGTTAATTCATTTGGAGAAAATCCTGAAGCTGTTATTTCTATGATGTTTGAGCTGGCTGTTTCCTTTTCTATCATTGCATTGCCGTTAATATTAGAGCTTTGAGACTCTTCATTATTGTCAAACAAAAATAGCCATAATGCTATTATGACAATGAACACGGCTATTAGCGCTATAATCTTTTTTGATATTCCCATCAAGGTGAACAGTTTAAGATACTATATAAAATTAATGGATTTTTAATTCACATTTGCAAACGCAAGCTTTAAAAATTATGCTAAAATCATATTTTCTATGGGAAGAATAAAAACCACGCCGATTAAAAGAGTAACCAATAAAATCTTTAAGCAGAACAAAGACCAGTTTACTTTGGACTTTGAGTCAAACAAAAAGATTGTTGACAGCTTAGTTGAGCTGCAATCAAAGAAATTCAGGAATATCATAGCAGGCTATGCCACCAGGTTAAAAAGAAGAGACGAGAAATAATTCTAGTAAGTTTTATAAATTTAATATTCTATTATATTTTGCAATAATGACTAGTAATACAAAACATATTGGAAGTAAGGAGGGATGTAAAAATGACAGATGCAAGAGATGACCACACCGTGTTCATAGGGGCAAAGCCTTTTATGAATTATGTAACAGGCGTGATTATGCAGTTTACAACACAGGGGGCTGAGGAAGTAGTGATAAAATCCAGAGGAAAATTCATTACAAGAGGGGTTGATGTGGCAGAAGTGGCAGCCAAGAGATTTTTGGAAGGCCAGATAGAGATTAGAGACATAAAAGTCAACAGCGAGGAATTTGAAAACAAAGAAGGCAGGACTGTCAGAGTCTCAACAATGGAAATTACTCTTGTAAGAAAATAAATTTCTTCTTTCTTTTTTTATCATA
>CAYRAU010000016.1:0-11299 GCA_964422525.1 Candidatus Woesearchaeota archaeon | reverse complement strand
CTTTCCATTAGATTTAAATAAATAATAAAATTAGTTTCTTTAATGGATTTTGATAAGGCAAAAGAAGCAGTTAATATAACTGAAAATATTCTTGCAAGCTGCATTGATAAAATAAGGAAATTTAGGACGGAAAAAGATGTTTATTCTTTTCTTAAAAATGAAGTCAGGAAAAATAAATGCAAGTTTTCATTCATACCAATAGTTGCATCAGGCAAAAACGGCTATGAAATGCATCATAGGCCGACAAATGACAATTTAGTTGATGGCTTTCTTGTTTTGGACTTTGGAGTAAGATACAAGGATTTCTGCACAGATTTGACAAGAACAATTTATCTTGGAAACCCCAATCAAGAAGAAGTTTATTTCTATAATTTGGTTTTATTGGCGCAAAAAGAATCATTTAAGCAGGTTATTCCCGGAATAAAAGGCTTTGAGCTTGACGGCATTGCAAGAAGCATATTGGGAAATTACAGGAAAAGTTTTATCCATTCATTGGGCCATGGCGTCGGCTACAGGATTCATCAGAAGCCTTGGATATCTCCATTTAAGAAAAATGCAGTAAGAAAGAATGACATAATAACTTTGGAGCCTGGCTTGTATTTCAAAAATAAATTCGGGATAAGAATAGAAGACATGGTTATTGCCAGGAAAAGGCCTGTTTACTTGACAAAAATTAATAGAAATTTAGTAATTAAATAAATTCTTTAATAAAATTATATATCTCAGTAAACGCGATTTCCCTGTTTTTGTCCACAATAAACACATGATAAGAATCAGGAATAAAGCATAGTTTTCTTTTCTCGCTTTTTAAATTATTATAAATATATTCTGCATTGCTTTTTGTAATCATGAAGTCTGTTTCAGTCTGCATTACCAATGTCGGCGCTTTTATTTTTGCTAAATTTTCTTTTGTTAAATGCATGATTTTGAAAATGTCATACAGCTTGTTTAATGGCAGGACTTTGTAATGGACTTTATCATTGTCAATTTTTCTTATTCTTGCCTGAAAGCCCTTTCGCTGGAATTTTTTTACCTTGTTTATTATTGGAAGAAGAAACCTGACTGCTTTGTTTAATCTGAATCTTATGGGTGTTCCGAGCAGTATTAAGCCATCGACATTTTCTTCAGCTGCAAGCATGACTGCAAGGTTTCCGCCTGCTGAATTTCCTATTAATATTATTTTGTTGCAACGCTTTTTTAGTTTATCCAAGGCATTTTTAGCATCTTTGTACCAGTCCTGCCAGTTGGTATTTGCCAGTTCTATTGGGTCTGTTCCATGCCCTTTAAGCAGGGGCGCATAAACCGTTATGTTTTTTTTAGTTAGATAGTCTCTTAGAAACCTGAATTCATTTGGTGTTGATGTAAACCCGTGCAATAACAAGCATCCGATTTTTCCTTTCTTAATGAAGAACGGCTCCGCTCCTTTCATAACTGGAAAAGGCCCCAGCTCCTGCAGCTTTTTCTTCCTGTTTATTATTACTTTTATTCCCTTGTATAAAATAGCTATTGAAAAAAAGTAGATGAAATACTCAATCATTCTTATATTTCCTTATGATTTCAGAGGCTTCCTTGCCATTTACCTTACCATTGAATTTCTGCATTACCATGCCCATTACTGCGTTGAATGAAGCGTCCTTATTTTTTCTTATTATTTCCTTGATTTCATTTTCTAATTCATTTTTTGGCACGGACTTGTAATGCAACAAGTCTATTTTAGCGCCTTTTGACAGTTCATGCAAAACATCTAAAACAGCATCTCTTGAAATAATGTTTTTGTTTAAAGCTCCTAAAACAATCTCAAAATCTTCTTTTTTAATATCTTTCTCAAGCTTAAATCTTGCTTTTATTTCCTTTGGAACCTCAATTAATATTCTCGCTATCAGGCTTGGATTGACATTCTTGTATTTTTGTATAAATTCCCCGAAATACTCATTTTCAATTAGTTCTCTTGCTAATTCCTTTGGCAGATTATGCTGCTTTTCTAATTTTTTTATTTTTTCTGTCAGCAGTTCACTTGGCTTTATTTTTTTTATCAAGTCAGAAATATCAATAACCGGAATGTCAGTTTCCGGATACAGTCTGGAAGAACCAGGCATTGGCCTCAAGAAGCTTGTGGTAAAGTCAGGATTAACTCTTCTTACCTCTGACTGAATATTTTTTTCTTTTAGTAGTCTGCTTATTTCATTCTCAATTACCTTTGGAATGCTCCTTAAATCCTGGAACCCTTTTAGCTCTATTCTTGGCCTGCCTTTTATGCTCAAGTTTAAGTCCTGGCGTATGCTTCCAATTCCTCTTTTTGCTTTTCCAGTGCTTCTTAGAATCATTCCGATTAAAGCTGCTGTTTCCTGCGCATGCCAATTGTCTTTTATTTCAGGACCTGTTGCTATTTCCAACAATGGAACGCCTAATCTATCAAGCCTGTAAGTCACAGAATTTTTGGTTTCATTAATTTTTTTTGCAGCTTCTTCCTCAAGCATCACTGTTTGTATTGATACTTTTCCTTTTGATGTGCGCAAGCAGCCGTTTATTGCTATTAAAGCTGTTCTCTGAAATCCAGAAACATTGCTTCCGTCAATAACAATTTTTCTCATGAATTGCATCTTGTCAAAGATTTTTGCGTTTAATAACTTTGCAACTTCTATTGCAATTTTTATTGCTTCTTGGTTAGCTTCTGATGGAGGATCATCATCCAGTTCAACTAAGCAGGAAGAGGATGAACATGCTTCATAGATAAATGTCTTGTCCTTCTCATGCTCGAATTTAGCGGCTTTATCAACTTTTCCAGATTCGCCTGATGTTGTTCTTATCTTTCTTTTTACTATGATGTCTGGATCATTTGCATCATTTACAATGCTTGGACATTTGCAGAACAATTTATGAGTTTCTAACTGTTGATGTACTTCCAAGCCGCATTTAAATTCTAGTTCTTTGTAGTTCATTTTATAACAAATAATTAATAAATAATGCTATTAAAAATCCAATTACAGCTCCAACTGACACTTCTTCATAAGTATGGCCCCATCTTTCTCTTAATGGACTTGGAATTACCTTTTCCAGCATTATGGCCTTTGATAATTTATTGAATATTCTTGAATGCGCGCCAACTGATTCTTCAACCCATAAAACCTCATCAATTACATAGATTGCGAGAAATACTGTTACAATAAACAGGTTTGAAAGGCCTTCAATAAAGTAAACCATTGTAGCCAATGCAATAACAGTTGCTGTATGCGCGCTTGGCATTCCTGAAAGCTCAAAAATATGCCTGAAATTAAATTTCCTGTCTTTTACTGAGTTATATATCATCTTAATTATCTGGCATATTACAATGGCAATAATGCCTGCAAGAAATATTTTGTTTGTCAGCAGATTTGGCATAGAGTAAAATAAAATCTGGTATTTATAAGTTTTATGAGATTTACTTTTTTATTGCTTTGAGAAGCTCGTTCAAGCTTTTAGTGTTTATGATGTCTTTAGCTTCAGCCCAGCCCTTTCTTGCTGTGCCAATCCCATATCTCATGAAGTCTAAATGCTCAATATTATGCGCATCTGTGTTTATTGCTAATCTGCACTTATGATTAATTGCTTCTCTAATGTTAATGGAGTTTAAATCCAGCCTGTCTGGAAAGGCATTTATCTCCAGAAAAGTGTTGGTTTTATTGCTTTTGTCAAATATCTTTTTAAAATCCAGCTCATAACCCTTTCTCTTATTTATCAGCCTTCCAGTTGGATGCGCTATTATATTCACATATCTGTTTTCCATGGCCTTTAAAATTCTGGCAGTTGCTTTTTCCCTGCTGTTCTTTAAGCCAGAATGTATTGATGCTATGACAAAGTCAAATCTTTTTAATGTTTCATTGTCCAAATCCAACTCACCATTATCTTTTATATTGGCTTCACAGCCTTTTAGGATTGTAAAACTAGATAATCTTTTGTTCATATTATTAATTTCATCATGCTGTTTTGCTATTTCTTTTTTGCTTAAAGCTCCTGCAATCCTTAGATTCCCAACATGGTCTGTAATTCCGATATATTTGTAATTTAACTTTTTGGCTTTTTCAGCCATTTCCATTATTGTATTCGAGCCATCGCTGTATTTTGTGTGCATCTGCAAATCGCCTTTTATTTCATTGTAATTAATCAATTTTGGCAGCTTATTTTTCAATGAAGCTTCTATCTCTCCAGAATTTTCCCTGATTTCAGGATCCATATATCTTAAGCCAAGCGCTTTGTATACGCTTTCCTCTGTTGCTCCAGCTATTTTTTTGCTGCCTTTGAAAACACCATATTCGCTTAGCTTCAATCCTTTTTTTATGGCAATCTTTCTTACTGCTATGTTATGCTCTTTGCTGCCTATGAAATACTGCATTGCAGAGCCAAAAGACTCGTTGTCAATAACTCTTACATCTATTTGCAGCCCTGAATCTAGTATAACGCTTGATTTGGTTGCTCCTTTGCCTAATATTTTTTTTATGAATTTTGCTTTTGTAAAATAATCCATTAACTTGCCAGGATATTTTGACGTGATTAAAATATCCAAGTCACCAATAGTTTCTTTCATCCTTCTTATAGAGCCTGCAATTTCAACCTTGCTAGCATATTTTGACTGTTCAAGAAAATGCCTGATTTTTTCAGCTTCTGGCAATGCCTGGCCCAAAAGAATTCTTGATTCTGATTTCTTTGCAAATTCAACGCTTTCCAGAATCTCTCTTTCTGTCTTTTCTCCAAACCCTTCCAGATTTTTAACATTGCCTTGCTCAGCAGCCTTTTTTAAATCCTGAAGATTTTTTATTTTCAAGTTTTTATAAAGAGCTTTAATCTTTTTAGGGCCTATGCCTTCTACTCTTGTCAATGATTCAAAGTCAATTGGCAGCTCTTTCTTTAGATTTTCATAGTATTCCAGCTTTCCTGTTTTAATCAGCTCTTTCAGCTTTTCAGCTATGTGCCTTCCAACACCTGGAATATCTTCTAATTTATCTTCATTATAATATCTTGTTATATTCTCCTGCAGACTTTCAATTGATTGCGCTGCCCGCCTGTAAGCTCTTGGCTTGAACTCTACATCTTGTATCTCAAGCATATTAGCTATTTCATATAGGATTTTTGCAATATTTTTATTGTCCATCTTACAAGTAGCTTAAAACTAATCCAATTAAATAGCCTATTGCAGCTGCGCCCATGCCTATGCCCATAATCTCTAATCCGGATTTTTTCCAGTTGCCGGTAGTTATCTTGGCTTTATATGCTCCGGCAATGAACAAAGCTATTGCCGATATTCCTACAGCCCATATTCTTGCTGCATCTAAATTTAAAAAAAACGGCATTAATGGTATTAAAGAGCCAACTGTTGCTGACAATCCAACTACAAATGCGCTTCTTAATGGATTTTCAATTTCAACATTTCCAAATTCTTCCTTAACCAATGTTTTAACAAGCAATTTTTTTGTTGATGTAACTTTTTTTACAATGCTGCCAAGCAGGCTTCCTGAAAAGCCTCTTTTTTTGTATATTTTTTCAATCTGCTTTTTATGCCATTCAGGATCTTCTTTAATGTCTTTTAGCTCTTCTTTAACCAGGCTTTTATGATAATCTCTTGCTGCCTTAAATGAGGTATAAGCTACAGCTGCCATTGAAATGGATTCTGCGAAAGTTGCTGCCAAGCCAGCTATTAACACAATCTTCAAGTTGCTTGTGGCTGTTGCAACAGCCAATACATTGCCAAGGACATTTACCAAGCCGTCCTGGCCTCCAAGAATCAAATCCCTTAATCTGTTATTGTCTCCGCCATGCAGTTTCAAATTATCACCAACAATAGAAAATATATTTTAGTTTATAAAGCTTATTTAATCTTTGATTTAACCCAGTCTAAAAATCTTTCAGCTTTTTTGAGCGTAATCTCAGCCAGATTTTTTGTGACTGGAACGCTCCTGTAAGTTATTCTATGTCTCTCTTCCAAAAGCAAAGCAATTTCAGCAGCTTTATTTTCGCCTATTTTCATTCCAGCTTCTTTATGGAGAGAAATAGCTTCCTTGTGGTCTGTGCTTGGAATCTGTTCTATAAAGAATATCGTAAAGGCGTCGTTGGCAGCTATTACCGCATCAATCGAATGGTCTAAACTGGCCTTGTACCTTTCTTTCTCCAGATTATCTCTGGAGCTTTTTATGAACTCTTCTGCATCGTAAAATCTAATGCTTGCTTTAAATTTATCTTCTTTTTTCATTCAATCATCTCAGATAAAGATTTTCCATGTAATACTTTATTATTCTTTATAACGGATTTAATAAATGGCTCTTGCATTTTATAAATATTTTTTAATTCCGCAATGCTAATCATGTCAATTCTTAACAATAAATCCTTTTTTAAGAATTCTTCCTTTAAAAGCGCAATATCTTTTTCTAATTCATTGTCTTTTTTACTTGCAATTACTAAAACGTCAATATCCGAGCTTAGCCTTGCTTTGCCGCTTGCAAAAGACCCATATAATATTATTGATATTGCCTTGTTTCCTATTTTTTTTACTAAAGGCCTTAGAATCTCTTCTTGAAAGTTTTTCTCCTTTTCAAACAAGTTTATTACTAAATCTTTAATAAATTGATTGTCTTTGTTTATGGAAAAAAGCTTTATTTTTCCTTTTCTGCTTACTTTTATTATATTTTCTTTTTCAAGGCTTTCTACTAGCTTGCTTAATATTCCTTTATTTACACTAATGTCTCTTGCCAGTTCAGTTATATTAAACTGCCAGTCCTTATGCATGGCTAGATGCCTTAACACTTTAATGTTATTCTTTTTTCCAAATATATTCTCTAATAGTTGCATTTTTATAACTTAAGTTACTTTTTTGTAACTTTATAAACTTTTTGTTTTTTAGAAACATAATCTGACAAGAAATTTTGAAAGATAAGCCTTATTGTTTTGCTTATTTAATCTCTTCAACTTTAATAACATCTACGGGGCATGCTTCAGCAGCATCAAAGCTTTCTTGATATTCTTTTTCATCTACAATTAACTCCCATCTTTTAGTTTTATCATTGAACTTGGCGCCTTTCAAGTTAGCCTTTCCATCTCTGTTGTCTATTTCCCAGTATTTTGGGCTGACAGCTGTGCATGAAGCTGCGCCTATGCAATTGTCCCTGTCATATGTTATTTTGTATTTTTTTGCCATTTTAGTACTTGAACAAAACCTTGCCTTTGATGTTCTTTTTTTCTATTAATCCAAAATGCCTGCTGTCTGTGCTCTCGTTTTGGTTATCTCCAAGCACATGGTATTTATTATTTAAGATTTTCTTTACTCTTTTAATCATGTTTTTATTATCTTTATTCAACACTATAATATCATTTTCCATAATTTTGCCAAATTTAGAAACAAAAACCCTGTCTCCTGAGTTAAAATTAGGCTGCATACTGTTTCCTTTCACTTCAAACCTGGAAAATATCATTTCTTTGTATCCAAGAATATCTTTCCTATTTTAGCAACCATTTCCTGCAGTTTCTTTGCTTCTTCTATGCTTACTGTTCTCTTTACTGTAGAACATTGTTTTGTTGCTTTCCAAACTAAATCATGAAGCTCTGGGTGCTTTGCAAGATGCTCTGGCTTGAAGTAATCAGTCCACAAAATTAATATTTGTTCTTTGCAGATCTGGGCATATTCTTCCTTTACCTTTATCGCTCTGATTAAGAAATTTCTTTCATCCAGGGTTTTCTTGCCATCCCATTCTTTATCCAAAAGTTTTTCATTTAGTTTTAATACGGTTTCAGCGGCCCACTTCATTGAATCAGGCTCGTAAACTCCGCACGGAACATCGCAATGAGCATATGCTGTTTTTGGCTTGTTAATTTTGTCTAATAATCTTAAAATTTTTTTCATTTTCCACCTCATGATTTATTTAATAATCCCTGTCCAGGCTTCCAGTCAACAGGGCATAAGCCGCCTGTTTGCAGCGCCTGCAACACTCTTAATGTTTCGTCTACAGACCTTCCAACATTTAAATCTGAGACAACAGCATATTTTAGAACACCTTCTGGATTTATAATGAAAGTTCCTCTTAATGCTATGCCTTCTTCATCTATTAAAACTCCGTAGTCTCTTGAGATTTTATGATTTGTGTCTGCCAATACTGGAAATTTAACTTCTTTTAATTCCTTTTCAAACCAGGCTTTATGGCTATGCACTGAATCTGTGCTTGCCCCCAAGATTTGGCAGTTTAACTTTTTGAACTCATATTCATACATGGCAAATCCCCTGATTTCTGTGGGGCACACAAAAGTAAAGTCCAATGGATAAAAAAACAATACAATCCACTTTCCTTTATAATCAGACATGCTTACTTTTTTGGCAATTCCGTTAAAATAAGATTCTGCTGAAAATTCAGGCGCTTTTTCTCCAACTTTAACCATTTTAACCCCGTTATAAAATTCTGTGAAAATATATAAAGTTTTAGGTGTTAATCTTTTTATATTGATTAGAAAGATAAATCCTTTTATTATTGCAGATAAACAACATTGTTCATGCCTTTAAAGTGAGGATCTCCAGTTAATATTTTAGCAGTTATCAATACAAAAGCATCTGCTAAACCAAAGTCCTTAATTTTCTTTTTTATTTTAGCACATGCTATGCCTACTTCTTTAGAAAAATTTATATCCACATTAAAGATTGCTGTTAATTTATTGTTTCTAATGCCAGATTAAAATCCATATTTTTTCTTTTTACTTTGCTTATAATTTCAGATTCCGTAACTACATTTGTGTATAATGCGTTTTCTTTATCTTCCATTAATTCTTTAATCTGCTTATTGGCACCATTAAGATATTCAGGCGTAAGCATCAACAACGTATTTAGTCATGCGCATTTAGTTCGTCTTCTTTTGCGAACTTGCCAACTCCTTTTAAGGCGCTAAAAAAACTTTTCCTCCGCTTTTAATGGGTTCCGCTTTAACCAAATCTTTTGGTATTATAACTTTTGATAAAGTTTCCATTTTAGTTTTATATGATGTTATGTTACATTTAAGCTTTTTGCTGTTAGCTTAAGAATTTATGTTGGCTTCTTTTAGCTTTTCAATTATTTTCTTTCTTAGTTTATAAGTATTAGCCCATTTGGCGTAACCAAACCAGCCTCGCAGGCTTTTTTGTAAAATTTCAGGCGTAACGCCATCATTCATTTCTTGCTTCTTCTGAAAATTTCTTTCAAATTTTTTTAAGTTACTTTTTCTTAATAATTTGTAATGATAGAATATCCTATAGCCCAGAAAAGTAATGCCGTTTCTTAATGGTATAACCTGCGATTTTATCGGGTGCAATTCCAGTTTTAAGGTTGTCAAATACTTATCTATATTATCTTTATATTTTTCTAAAACTTCTTTATTATTATGTAATATTACAAAATCATCCACATATCTTATATAATATTTGGCTTTTAGTTTATTTTTTATAAACTGGTCTAACTCATTCAAATATATATTAGCGAAAAACTGGCTTGTTAGGTTTCCCAATGGCATGCCAATGCCTTTTATCTCCGAATTAAAATTATCTAGAATCTGTTTAATTAACCAAATAACATCGTTATCTTTTATTTTTCTTTTAATAATATTTAACAAAATCTTATGATTTACAGTCTGGAAATAATGTTTAATATCAGCTTTTAATGCATAACCGATAACATTATTGCAGCTGTAATTATTTTTCGCTAATTTTCCGTTTTTTGAAATCTTTCTTTTAAATTCGTCAAATCTTTCAACTGCTTTATGGGTTCCTTTGTATTTTCTTGATGCATAAGAATCGTAAATGAATGTTTTGTCAAAAATTGGCTCCAGAATATTAACAATAGCGTGATAGACTACTCTGTCTCTAAAGCTAGAAGAATGTATTGTTCTGGTTTTTGGATCTCTTATAATAAATCTTTTTAATGGTAATGGCTTGTAGCTTAATGAAAGCAATTCTTTCCTTAATTTGTTTAATTCTTTTTCAAGATTGGCTTCGAAAATGATAACATATGATTTTGATGTTTTGCCTTTTCTTGCTTTTTTAAAGACTAAATCTAAGTTTTCTAATGAGCATAATTTTGGATATAAGTTTCTGTAAGTTTTCATTATAAATGCCCTAGCACTTGGGTTATTCCGAGCCTAGAAATCTCGTCTTTTTTAGATTTCGAGTTAGCAGGATCCCTATTGCAATTCAGGTTAGCCCTGTCGGAATTCGCGTCGAACCTAGCGACAGCTTTTAGCATGTTCATTAAACTTCACCATAACTCTAGTATTCACTCAAACTTCCCCAAGGTTTATCATCATTACTAACTATTGTTATTGCATTTTATCGGCATATAGACTTAATTCATCCATGCCTTAATGAGCATGCATGTAGCCCAAGTTGTTTGCTTTCATCAGTTTTTCTTGGGAGAAAACCTCAAGACTACTCCTAGGACAAGATTTTGGAAAACATAACGATTTTTATATGTTTTTAAAATTCAATAAAAGGGCTTAAAATAGACCATATTTGTTTAGCTTGTTAAAGGGACTTTGAAAAGCATCAAGAAGCAGGGCTGATTTAAGCTTTGAAGAATTTCTTAAACTATTCTAAGTCTTAATTTTCGCGGCGCGTACCCCGAGCCCAGAAAACGAGCCAGCAGGATCCCAATAGCAATACAGGCCAGCCCTGCCGGAACTCGCGACGAACCCAGCGACACGACCATTTCTTGGATGCCAGTAATACAGGTTTCCATCAGCAGTATCTGAAGCTGGAAAGCCTTGATAATTAGCATTTCTTAACCAACCTTCTAAGTCAATTGGTTTATCCATTGCTAAATAATCATTTAAGGGTTCGTTTATTTTTTCCAATGCACCATTGCTTTTTATAATATGGTATGTTATATGAAACTGTTTTTTAAGAATTCCTTTGCAGTCGAACTTTGCATCCAGCCATTCAGCCCTGTAAGGGTTTCTTACAGTCATAATATCATCCAACACACTATCTAATCTTGATTTATCTAATGGTCTGCCATTTCCGTCAAATGCTTTCCCGGATTTTAATAAATTAAGGAAATCCGCATATTGCCTTAATGTTAACATAAATAAACTTTCTTGCCTTAAAGATTCATGTGCTTGGTTCCAGTTTTCTCCATTATGGCTTCTTTCAACAGAAACAAGCAAATCAGGATACTCATAGCTTTCATGCTTATTTTCAGGTAAAATAATATATTTATCTCCGCCTTGAACATTGTTCGGGATTATTTTTGGTTTTTTTACATCATCCGGCTTTCTTTTTCCAGAGTCTTCCAAGTATTTCTTGTACGCTTCCTGCGTGTTAATGC
>CAYRAU010000015.1:7331-11609 GCA_964422525.1 Candidatus Woesearchaeota archaeon | reverse complement strand
TTTTAATCTTTTCCACTTTATTCAACTTTATCTCTATCTATTTATAATTTTCCAAGCGCAATAAAGTTTATATAGTGCTTTCTATAATACTAAAAAAAGGTGTTTATATGGACTATTCAAGAGAAACAATATGCGACCTTTGCAGGAAATCAGTTCAGGTTTCTGATGTTAAATATGTTCCTTACATAAAAGGAAGGGAATCAAAAATGATTCTTTGTCCTGCATGCAGGGAGAAAAACGCAGAAAAGCATAATAAAACAGCTAACATTAGCCAGTTAAATAGGCCTTTAGCTGTCAACCAGTCTGACAGGTCTTTAGCCAAGGCTTTGCCTGTTAAAAATTCCCAGCAAAGAAATATGTGCATATGCTCAAGATGCAATTTTAAGTTCAAGTTTGATCCTGACATGGCAAGCGAGCCAAAATGCCCTTACTGCGGCAAGGATGACAGGATAAACAAGCTTGTTGCAGCTGATGTCATAGTGAAAAACGCAAATCTTGATGATGAATAATTCTTTTTATGCGCCGACTGGGATTTGAACCCAGGTCAACAGCTTGGAAGGCTGCTATCCTGCCACTAGACGATCGGCGCTTTGCCATTAAAGAATTAATTTGTTTTATAAATGTTTTTAATGACCTGATAGAGAAAGATTTATATACTTGGTAAGATATATCTTACTAATAAAGAAAATGGAAATTGCTATAACTAAAATAAGTTCAAAAGGACAGATAGTAATACCTTCAGAACTAAGGGAAGATATGAAAGAAGGCGATAAATTAGTCATAATAAAAAATGAAAATCAACTTATTCTTAAGAAAGCAAGCGATTTTGGCAAGAATCTAAAAGATGATCTAGAATTTGCTAAGAGGACAGAAGAGGCTTATAAAAAATATGAGAAAGGCGAGTTTAAGGAACTGGAATTTGACGACTTCATAAATGAAATGAAGAATTGGTAAATTAAAATAAAAATGGTGATTGTTGCTTATCACGACAAGTTTAGAGAGATTTTTTCGAAGATTAAAGATAATGCCTTAAAAGAGCGCATAATTAAGCAAATTCAAAAAATAAAATCTAATCCAGAAGTTGGAAAGCCTATGAGGTATTCCAGAAAAGGAACAAGGGAGCTTTATATTTCCCAATTTAGACTATCCTATGCTTACACTTCAAATGAGCAGAAAATAATTATTTTAGATTTGTATCATAAGGACAAGCAATAATTTGATTTTTATTGAGATTAATTACTACTCATTGTCTATTGTCCACAAAATAGTAATATTTATATATTATGTGGACAATATAATCTATATGGTATATATAGATAAAATTAAGTCTGGGAAAAAGAGTTTTTATTATTTAGGAAAGACTATAAGGATTGGTCAAAACAAATGGAAAAAAATTAGGATAAAATTAGGGGTAGAAAGACCATCAAAAGAGATTATTTCAAAGAAACTTAAAGAACTAAAACTTGAGCAATATAAACTGTATAATGAAGATTATATTGACGTTGCCAAATTAGAGATTATTGATGATTTTAAAGAAGCATCTAAGAATCATCTGAAAGAAATTCCTAGAACACTTCTAGAGAAAGAAGAAGAAGATTTCATTATAAGGTTTACATACAATTCGAATGCTATTGAAGGTAATAGGCTTACATTAAGAGATACTTATTTTATAATAAAAGAGAGGCAAATACCTTCAGGTGCTCCCCCAAAAGACTATAATGAAGCAATTAATGGGAAAGAAGCTTTTGAATTCTTAAAAGAGTATGAAGGCAGATTAGACTTAAAATTTATTGAAAAAATAAATGAGATACTTACAAAAAATACAGGGGTGATTTATCCTGGTAGAATACGATTTTTCCCCATTAAAATAGAAGGAGCAGACTTTAACCCGCCAAATGAAAAAGATGTGCCTAAATTGATTAAAGAGATGATTAAGTTTTATTACAAAAACAAGAGAAAATTTCATCCATTTGTTATGGCTTGTTTAATTCATGCCAAATTCGTTGAAATTCACCCATTTGAAGACGGAAATGGCAGAACAGGAAGAGCTTTAATGAATTGGGTACTTATGAAAGCTGGCTACCCTAAGTTTTACATCCCAATAAAGAAAAGGCAGCAGTATTATGAAGCAATTGACTTGCATAATATTGGAAAATATAAGGAATATTGTAATGAAATGTTTAATATTATCGTAGAACAATCTGATATTGTCCACAAAAGATAATTTATATTTAAATTGTGGACAATAACTAAGAGATTATTAATATTTATCTACCAAACCTTCTATCCCTTTTTGCATATTCTTCCAATGCTTCATTGAAGTTTTCTTTTGAAAATTCAGGCCAAAGATTATCAACAAAAAACAATTCAGAATAGCTTCCCTGATACAATAAAAATCCTGAAATTCTTTTTTCTCCGCCTGTTCTGATGATTAAATCAGGCTCGCTTTCAAGATATAAATTTTTCCTGAAAACATCTTCGTTAATATCATCAACATTTAGCTTTCCTTTTTTAATCTGCTCTGAAATCTTTTTTGCAGCGTCTATTATTTCAGCTCTTCCACCGTAAGCCAATGCAAAGTTAAGAACGATGTCATTATAATTTTTAGTTTCTTCCTGCAGCTGGCTGGTTAATCTTTGCAGGCTCTCAGGAAACATAGAAATTCTGCCGATGAAATTTATTCTTGCTTTGTTTTTGTGCGCTATTGAATCTTTTTTTAAAAGGCTTTTAATTTCATTTTCAAAAATATTTATTAGATAATCAAATTCTTGTTTTGGCCTGTCAAAGTTTTCAATTGAGAAAGCGTAGAAAGTTAATTCTTTTACACCAGCTTTTATAGACCACTCAACAACTTGCTCCACTTTTTTAGCCCCCCATTCATGGCCTTTCCATGGCTTTAACATTAGCCTTTTGGCAAATCTTCTGTTGCCGTCCATGATCAGTCCTATATGCCGAGGGACTTGACTGCTGCTTGGTTTCATAGGATATTTTTAGGCTTAATAATGTTTATATAAATTTCGAATGGTTTAAAAACCTCATTTATTTTAGACATTTAATGATAGACTATGTTCTTGGAGATATAAGCTCTGAATTAGCCAAGAAATTCGGCTATTCAAAAGCAGTCAAGGTTCATGTTATAGAATCGAAAAACCTGAAAGAGATCAAGAAACTTGCTGATAAGCCATCAGATTTAGTTTTTGTCAAGGGACTGGATGAAGAGTTAAACAGGATTATCTTGGCTAGCAAGAAAATAGATGTTCTTATTGACTGCCAGGACTCAATAAAGAAAGATTCTTTTCACTATAGAAATTCGGGCTTGACTCAGGTTAGCTGCAGCATTGCCAAGAAAAACAATATTGCCATAGGATTTTCATTAAGGTCAATATTAAAAAGCACTAACAGGCCGTTGGTTTTAGGCAGAATTAAGCAGAATATCAAGCTATGCAGAAAATATAAATTGAAAATGCTATTTTGCAGTCTGTCTGAAGACACTTATGATATAAGAAACAGCCAGGATATGTTAAGCCTGGCTAAAATATTGGGAATGAATCCTGGAGAAGCCAAGAAAGCATTAAATTTAAATATAAGATGAAGTTCAATCTAAATTAGTTGAGGTGCCAAAGATAATGAGGTGGAAATTATTTCTGTTCGTATCCATTATTTCTGTCTTGATAATAAGTTTTAGCGTTATAATAGTTTCTAGCGAAGATTCAAATATGAAAGTAGACCCGCAAGTTGAACAAGTTGTTAATGAAGAAGGTAAAGCTAAAATTATTGTTATTCTCAAAAATGATAGTAATAACGACGATTTAACATTGGGCAGTGTCGTTACATCTTCAGATGAAATTATAAATACTTTAACAAATGATGAAATAAAGAATGAACAGAAATTCTCTTTAATAAATGGGTTTGCTGGAGAGGTAACTTCTTCTGGTTTAGAAAAGTTGAAGCAGAATCCCAATGTAATAAAAATAGAGTACGACTATCCAATATATGCTTTTTTATCAGAATCTGTACCATTGATAAACGCATCATCAGTTAAAGATATGACTGTTAGAAATCTTAATATAACTGGGAAAGGTTATAGTGTGTGCGTTATAGATTCTGGAGTTGATTATACCCATCCTAATTTAGGAAGTTGTCTGGCAACAACTGATATTAATGACGGTAGTTGTGGTAAAGTTATAGGTGGTTTTGATTTTTGTGGTAGTGATACGGATTGTGGCTCATCTAATAATAACGATACTAATCCTAATGATTGGCAAGGGCATGGCACAC
>CAYRAU010000015.1:0-7321 GCA_964422525.1 Candidatus Woesearchaeota archaeon | reverse complement strand
AATCATCCAATATATACAGGTGTTGCCCCTGAAGCAAATATAGTCTCAGTTAAGATAATTAATATAAGTGGTGGGGGTTATTCCAGTAAATTAAACTTAGCCTTGGACTGGTGTATCAATCATGCAGATCAGTTAAATATATCTGTAATAAGTATGAGCTTGGGAATTAATGCTTATTCTGATGCAGACGCATGTGAAGGTAATTTTACTTCTTTGACAACTTATGCAAATCTTGCAGTTGCGAAGAATATTTCTTTAATAGCCGCATCTGGAAATAATGGTTTTTCTAATATGGTATCTTCTCCTGCTTGTATAAGAAATGTTACCGCTATCGCTTCAGTTAATGATAATAGTAGTTCCTCTTACCCAGGTTTGGATGTTGTAAGTAGTTTTTCTAATATGGGCTTATTAGTGGACATTCTGGCACCTGGTGCAGCTATTACTTCTACTGTGCCAGACACAACTAATTGTGATGGTCCTATCTGTCATGATTCAAGATTTAGAACTTTAGCAGGCACTAGTCAGGCAACACCACAGGTTGCTGGTGCAGTCATTTTACTTCAACAATATGCAAAGTTAACAAATAATAAGACTCTCACCCCTTATGAAATCAAAACTATTTTGAATAATACTGGTAAACAAGTAAGTGACTCTAATGGTCGCATTTACTCAAGGGTAAGCGTTTTTGAAGCTTTGTTCGCACTACCATCTGTAATAAATTTATCTAATCCACAGAACAATGCTTTTATTAATAATAAAAATGTTACATTTAATTATACATTTTTGCACGAATCAGAAGTCAGTTTAGATTGCTCGCTATATTTGGATGAATTATATAATCAGACAAGTTCATCAATAACAAGTCCAAGTTATTTTATAGTTAATAATACGCTTGAGGGGATTCATAATTGGTATGTTAATTGCATTGATTCACAAGATAATAACTTAACAAGCAATACTAGGACATTTGAAGTTGATTTACAACTACCTTTATTTAATATAACTTCTCCAATTAATGGTTCTTGGAACAAAGGTGGCATAATATTTGGATATAATTTAAAAGATGTTAACCTAGATAAATGTAGTTTGTATGGCAATTGGAGTGGGGGGTGGCATTTAGATTCAACTAAGAATGTTACTTCTGGGAATAACAATTTTACAGTAATTTTAGAGAGCGGAACTTATAACTGGAACATTGCATGTATTGATAAAGCATTAAATGAATTTACCAATTTGACTAACTCTACATTGTATGTTGATTCTTTGATACCTAATTTAACGATCTATTTCCCACAAGATGGTGCTTATTACAATTATAATACTTCTATAAACCTAAATTATTCCGCTAATGACTCAAATTTGAGCAGTGTTTATTACAAATTAGACAGCGGGTCATGGATAAATATTTCCACCAATGTAACATTTAATACTAGTGAGGGAAACCATATTTTGAATATATCGGCAAATGATTCTGTAAACAATATTAATATAACCATAATAAACTTTACAACAGACTTGACAAATCCAGTAGTTACATTGGTAAGCCCTGTAGATGAAGGTTCATGGACGCCAAGCAATAATGTTGAATTTAAATACAAGGTAAATGATACTGTAATAGACAATTGTAAGATCTATGTGGATGATACTGAAAAGGCCAATGATACAACAGTTTCAGTCAATGTTGAACAAACTTTTATTGTTAATTTATCAAATGGAAATAGTTATCAATGGCATGTTAAATGTACAGATAAGGCAAATCGGATAGACGATTCTGAAGTTAGAGAATTAGACGTTTCTGTAACTTCATCTCCAAGTAGCCCAAGTCCAGGTCCAAGTGGCGGAACAACAGATTCAACATCCACATCAGACATAGTCGAGCCATTGCCTTTGGAAAAAGAAGAATCCAAGTTTAATGTTGACTTTAGCCTGGAAGATTCTGGAAAAGTGGCTGGAAAAATCGGAGAGGAAAGAACATTCAGCTTTGACGGCAATGTTGAGCATAAGGTTAAGTTTGACAAGGTAAGCTTTGCTGACAAAACAGCAACTGTCACTTTGCAGTCTGATCCTGTCACTGTTGATTTGGTTTTGGATGAGCCAAAAGAAGTTGATGTGAATAAGGATGATGTGAATGATGTTATAGTCCTGCTTGAATTTGTAACACCTGATGATGAAGCTCAGCTGGAATTGATAAAGATTGAGGCAGGCGCTAGTCTTTTGGTAACTCAGGAAGCCGGGCAGGCTTCAAATGAAATAACAGGAGCTGCAACAGCTGATATTGCAGGAAACCAGACATTTTTAGAAAGGATAAAAAGCTTCTTTTCATTTAATACAGTGGATGATATTACTGGATTTTTCTCTTATGAAAACTTGAAAGAGAATCAGGATACTGTTGTTCCTGTAATGGGGATTGGGTTAGTTGTCATAGGATTCCTGGCTTACAGATTTATCTACCTGACAAGGAAAGACAAGAAGGGAAAAATAAGCCAGGTAGTTTCAAGCTCAAGGAAAGCCAAGAAAGATGAGGACGAGGAAAGCTTTGTTTCATATTATATAAGCAAGGCCGGAGATGGATTTAAAGGATTATTCAGCCAGGGCCAGGAGACAAAGGCAAGGCTGAAAAAGATAGAAGAAGAGGAAAAGCTTTTAGAGGAAGAGAACAAAAGATTAAGAGAGATGGTGGAAAGGATAAAAAGATAATTTAAAAGTCTTCTTTTTTGAGTTCTGTCACTTTAATGACCTGATTTAATGTTCCCTTCTTTAAAACTTTATGATCGGGTATAGTTACTTTGATTGTTCCTTCTGCAGTATTCTTTTCAAGTCTAATATGAGAACCTTTTTGTCTGACAACAACAAAACCTTTTTTACGCAGAATTTTAATAAGCTCTCTTCCAGAAATTTGAGGAAGTTTCATATAGTTATAGTTGCAATTTCTCCTTCATAAACAGTAATCTCATTATCATCTGCTTCTAAATATAATTCTGTGGCTTCTTTAATATTCTTTAAGGCTTCTTCTTTACTATCGCCTTGGGATATGCAGCCTGGCAAAGAAGGGGCGTATACTGTATAACCACCTTCTTCCTGTTCTTCAAGAATAACTTTGATTTTCATAATCTTATATAGCTTTTTTAAGTTTATATATTTAACTAACGGCTTTGATGAAATAATTCCAGCCATCTAAAATAAATAAGGTTGTATCTAATCTAAGAGTAAACTAAACCAGACATAAAACAAAATATTTATAAATCCCATAATTCCCCCAATTTTGGACTAGAGAGAAAGAACATTAGATCTTTTCTCATTTATAACAATGAAAAAGCTTTTACCCAGTTTGAGGGAAAAGAAGAGGTATGTTGTTTATGAAATATTGTCTGACAAGGGTGTTAATGCCGGGCAGGCAAGAGAAGCAATTTACAATAACTTGCTGAAAATGATGGGAGAAATTGAATTAGGAAGAGCGGGAATGCAGATTCTGCCTGATTATACCATGCAGAGAGGAATTATAAAAATAAGCAATAAATATGTTGACACTCTTAAGGCATCTTTTGCTTTAATGGAAAAGATAAATAATAATAAAGTGATTGTAGCTTCAAGGGGAGTTTCAGGGGCTATAAACAAAGCCAGAAGTAAATTTATGTGAGGTGTTTAAAAATGGAACCAATGCAGCATCAAATGATGGGTTATGACAGAACAAGCACAATGTTCAGCCCAGATGGAAGATTATTGCAAGTTGAATATGCAAAGAAGACAGTAAGGCAGGGAACAACAACAATTGGATTAGTCTGCAAGGACGGAGTTATTTTGCTTGCTGACAAAAGAATTGTTGATGAATTGATTGTATCCGATTCTGTCGAAAAGGTATTCCAGATAGATGAGCACATTGGAGCCACTTCATCAGGAATCTTGTCAGACGGAAGAATATTAATGGAAAGGGCTCAGCTAATTGCCCAGCAGCATCGCGTCAGCTATGACGAGCCTGTGATGGTCAAAAGCCTGGTTAAGGAGATTGCTGATTTGAAGCAGGCATTTACCCAATACGGCGGAGCAAGGCCATTCGGAGTTTCAATATTATTTGCCGGCGTGGATGACGAGCCTGTTTTGTATGTTACTGATGTTACAGGAATTTACTTCCAGTACAAGGCAGCTGTTATCGGCGAGGCAGAAACTGAAGTAAAGGAAATACTGACAAAAGAATACAAGCCAAGCCTGTCTGTTGACGAAGGATTGTCATTGGCAATCAAGGCTTTGAGAAAGGTTCTTGGAAAGGAATTTGACATAGCAAGAATAGACGCAGCTGTTGTCAGGTCAAGCACTAAAAAGTTTGAAAGAGTTTCCAACGGAGATTTGAAGAAGTTTCTTAAGTAATTAAAATGGTAGATGTAGACAAGGCAATTATTGCAAGGCTAAAGAAACAGGGAAAGAACTTTGAGATATTAGTAGACTGCAATAAAGCAATTGATTTTAAGCATGGAAAGGAGATAAGCCTGAATGATGTTGTTGCAACAAATGACATTTTTGAGGATGTAAAGAAAGGCTCTCATGCTTCTGAAAATGACTTGAAAAAGATATTCGGAACAGACGATGCCAATGAAATTGCCAAAATAATTATTGAAGAGGGAGAGATACAATTAACTGCTGAATACAAAAGCAAGTTAAGGGAAGAAAAGAAAAAGCAGATTATTAATCTGATTCACAGGAATGCTATTGACCCTAAAACCAATCTGCCTCATCCTATTACAAGGATAGAGCTGGCAATGCATGAAGCTAAAGTCAACATTGATGAGTTCAAGAAGGCTGAAGCCCAGGTTGAGGATATAATCAAGAAATTAAGATCTATCATTCCCTTAAAGTATGAGATAAGGGAAATTGCAGTCAAGATTCCAGCTCAGTTTTCAGGGCAGATCTACGGAATCCTGAAGCAGTTTGGGAAAATAATAAAAGATGAGTGGCAGAATGACGGAAGTTTGGTTATTTTTATGGAGATTCCTGCAGGCTTGCAGATGGAATTGACAGACAAGCTGAATCATCTGACTCATGGTGATATTGATTTGAAGGTGCTTAAGTCTATTTAGGAGGAAAAATGGGAGAAATTTTATTGAAAGACAAAGAGATTGCGGTTCCCGGAGAAGTTTTAGCCAAAGGCATGGATTACATTCCAGCTGGAGGGACATTCAGGGAAAATGAGGATATAATTGCTAATCAATTGGGAATGGTAAGCATTAATGGAAGGCTTGTTAAATTAGTTCCATTGACAGGAATTTATGTTCCCAAGGCAAATGACATTGTAATAGGCAAGGTAGTTGATGTTACATTTTCAAGCTGGCTTTTGGACATTAACAGCCCTAACCTGGCAATGCTTTCTATAAGAGACGCAACTGAATACATTGAGAGAAATGCTGACTTGACTCAGTATTATGATTATGGGGATATAGTTGCTGCCAAAGTAACAAAGGTTACAAGAAACAAGGCTATTGATCTAAGCACAAAAGGGCCCGGCTTGAGAAAATTAAATGAAGGCCAGATAGTAGAGGTTACTCCAAGCAAAGTCCCAAGAATTATCGGCAAGCAGGCTTCCATGATTACAATGATTAAGGATGCCACTGACTGCAAGATAATAGTTGGCCAGAACGGAAGAATCTGGATTCACGGAGTTGATCCTGACAAAGAGATTGTTGCGACAGCAGCAATAATGAAGATTGAGCATGAAAGCCATACAGAAGGATTGACTGACAGAATTAAGGAATTTCTTGATAAGGAGCTAAAAAAATGAAATACGCTAAACGATTTGACAACAGAAAATTAGATGAGATGCGTCCAATGAGCGCCAAGGTCGGCGTGATAAAAAGAGCAGACGGCTCTGCAATGTTTCAGATTGGAGACACTATTGCAATAGCAGCTGTCTACGGACCAAGGCAGTTATATCCTAAATTTTTGCAGAATCCTGAAAAAGGAATTTTGAGATGCAACTATGACATGATTAGCTTTTCTGTTCCTGAAAGAAAAAAGCCAGGGCCAAACAGAAGAAGCACTGAAATAGGATTGGTTACTGAACAGTCATTGAACCCTGTTGTGCAGTTGGAATTGTTTCCAAACACAGTTGTTGATGTCTTTATACATATAATTCAGGCAAATGCAGGAACCAGATGCGCTGGAATATGCGCAGCTTCAATGGCTTTGGCTCATGCAGGAGTGCCAATGAAAGATCTTGTTGCGGCAATATCTGTGGGAAAGGTTGGAGACAAGATTGTAATTGACCTGAACAAGGAAGAAGAAGACTTTGAAGGCGGAGCAACAGACATTCCAGTTGCCATGACTCCAAGAAATAATGAAATAACCTTGTTGCAGTTAGACGGAGAAGTTTCAAAGGAAGAACTATTGGAAGCATTAAGCCTTGCCAAGAAAGGCTGCGAAAAAATCTATAAGATTCAGCAGCAGGCATTGAAGGATGCTTTCAAAGGAGAGAAAAATGAATGAAAGTTACATATTATCTTTGCTAGAGAAAGGGAAAAGGATTGATGGAAGATCTTTAAGCCAGTATAGAAAGCCAATCAGCATAGAATACAACATCAGCAAGAATGCAGAAGGCTCGGCAAGAGTCACAATAGGCGAGACAGAAGTGATTGTAGGCGTTAAATTGGATATTGGCGAACCTTATCCTGACAGCCCTGATGAAGGAACAATAATTGTTACAGCTGAGCTTCTTCCATTGTCAAGCCCTGATTTTGAGTCAGGACCTCCTGGAAGAAATGCAACTGAACTGGCAAGAATTGTTGACAGAGGAATAAGGGAAAGCAAGGCAATTGACTTGAAAAAATTGTGCATAACGCCAGGAGAGAAAATCTGGATGGTATTTATTGACATTTACACCATGAATGATGCAGGAAATTTAATAGATGCGTCTGCATTGGCTGCAATAGCTGCTTTAAGCCAGGTTAAGCTGCCAAAGGTAGAGGATGACAAGATAGTTTACGGAGAATTGACAGCTAAAAAACTTCCACTTGTTAAAATGCCAATTACATGCACTATGGGAAAAATAGCGGGCAATATAGTTGCTGACTTGTCAACAAAAGAAGAGAAAACTATGTCAGCCAGGCTGAGCATTGCTTTTGATGGAGACACAATACATGCGCTGCAGAAAGGCGGCTCAAGCGGATTGACTGTTGATGACATTGAAAAGATGATAGACATGGCAGCCAAGAACAGCAAGGAATTAAGAAAAACCCTTAAATAATCTTTTCTTTTTTATTCATTGATAAATATTTCTTGCATCATTTTATACAACCGATAACTTTAAATATCAATTGATATTATATATTATCAAATG
>CAYRAU010000014.1:0-11910 GCA_964422525.1 Candidatus Woesearchaeota archaeon | reverse complement strand
CACAAGTTTTATAAATCTATATCATCAGCAGATTTCAAGGATAAGCCAGTCAAGGCTTGCTTATGCCTGGAAGCTAATTCTAGGCATTATAAACTATGGCAAGAATGCATTCAGGAAGAAAAGGGAAATCAGGAAGCAAAAAGCCTGGAAAGAGAACCAAGCTAACTTGGTTAAGATACAGCCCAAGCGAAATAGAACTGCTGATAGTTAAGCTTGCCAAATCGGGAAAGAATCAGGCTCAGATAGGCTTAATCTTAAGAGATGTTTACGGGGTTCCTGATGTAAAGCCCATAATAAACAAGAGAATAGGCCAGGTATTGGACGAGCACAAGCTTAAGACAGAGCTGCCTTTGGATTTGATTAATTTGATAAAAAGAGAAATGATTATTGTCAAGCATTTAGAGCAAAATAAAAAAGACCAGCCAAGCAGAAGAGGCTTGCTATTGACAAAAAGCAAAATCAACAGATTGGCCAAATACTACAAGAAAAACAAACAGCTTCCTCAGGACTGGAAATATGACAGGGAGAAAGCTAAACTATTAATTAGCTAAAATGGATTTTAACAGTGCCTTATCAAATGCTGTCAAAAGTTTCAAGGATTACAAGGGCGTTGTAAAGCTTGTCAGCCATTTTGACACTGACGGCCTGACTTCTATTTCTATTCTAATAAAAGCTTTGCAAAGAGAAGATATTAAATTTAGCGCAAGTGTAGTTAAGCAGCTGGATAATAAAGTTCTGAATGAAATTAAGCATGAAGGATATAGGTGCATTATATTTTCTGATTTGGGCTCAGGTTATATTAAGGAAATAAACGAGATTTTTAATGATGAATTAGTCATAATTCTAGATCATCACATTATCAGCCAGACAGAGACAAGATTTTTCCACATAAATCCTTTGATATACGGAGAAAATGGAAACAGCATCAGCGGCGCAGGGCTTGCTTATTTGTTCTCAAAAGAATTGAACATCAAGAATAAAGACCTTGCTTACCTGGCAATTATAGGGGCTGTTGGAGATATTCAGGAAGACAAGGGATTCAAAAGCTTTAATAAAAATATTCTGGAAGACGCAATTGAAACAGGAAAAATAGAGGTAAGGCACGGCTTGAGGATGTTTGGAAGCCAGACAAAGCCTTTGCATAAAATACTGCAATTCAGCACAGATCCTTTTATTCCCGGAATAACTGGAAATGAGTTTGGAGCTGTAACATTCCTGAATGAGCTTGGAATACAGCTAAAAGACAAGGATGGAAGATGGAGAAAATTAATTCATCTTGACAAGGAAGAGATGAAAAAACTTGTAACAGGCATAGTCATAAGAAGAATTAATGAGGACAAGCCAGAGGATATTCTTGGCCAGATATATATTTTAGCAGAGGAGCCTGAGGAAAGCCCAACAAGAGATGTAAGGGAATTCTCGACATTATTGAACTGCTGCGGAAGGTTAGACAAGCCCACTTACGGCATAGGAACATGCATTGGCAGTAAGGAAATGAGGGAAAGGGCAATTACTTTATTGAATGACTACAGGATGGAATTAATAAAAGCCTTAGACTGGTTTTACAGAAACAGAGCAAGCAAATTTGTTTTTGAAGGAGAAGACTTTGTAATTATTAATGCCCGGGATAATATTAGAGATACATTAATAGGGACTATTGCAAGCATAATCTCCAAGTCAAATGTTTACAAGGAAGGAACTAAAATAATGGCTCTGGCTCACACTTCAGATGGAAAAAGCAAGATTTCCTTTAGATTGTCAGGGTTTGCTGAAGGCATTGACTTAAGAAGCAATTTAGGCTCTATAATGTCTTATGTGGGAAAGTACGAGTTTGGAGGGCATAGTAACGCATGCGGGGGCATTATACCTCAGGAAAAGGAATCTTTGTTCATAGAAACAGCTATAGAAAAGCTTAAAAGCTCTTAGCTAGGGAATGGATTATGGCAAAAGTACAGAACAAAGTATGGTGCGAGGTTTTGGCTAGCAAGCATTTTAACAGCGTGCCAATGGGCGAAACTCCATGCTTTGAGCCTGCTAAGCTTGTTGGCAGAGCATTGACTGTAAGCTATGCCACTATCACAAATGACATGAAAAGGCAGCATATAAAACTAAATTTCTTGATAGACAATGTTGCTGACAATAAAGCGATGACTAACTTGATAGGATATTCAATGTCTCCGTCTTACTTGAAGAGGCTTATTAAAAGAAGCGCTGACAAGATTGACGAGTCATTTACAGTCACAACCAAGGATAATGTTGTTCTGAGAATAAAGCCTTCAATATACCTGAGAAATAAGACCAAGACTTCTGTGTTAAAGGCCTTAAGGAATATGCTGAAGGATGATCTTAAGAAGATTGCCCTGGAAAACGAGTATGATAATTTGGTTTCATCTGTGCTTAATTATGAGCTTCAAAAATCCGTCAAATCTGACCTGAAGAAGGTTCATCCAATTGCTTCTGTTGAAGTAAGGTTTTTCAAGAAACAATAAATTTTTGAGATAAAATTTGTTGCCTTTTCTTTAAGGTGGTTCTTATAGGACAATGTCCAAATCTCTTCCATATTAGATATTTTGTAATATGTTTGTCATTTTTAAACCCAATCTCTTTCATCCATTTCTCTAAATTTTTTTTACCATAAATGTAAATGCTATACTTTATCGTTTTCTTATTGCTTCTTATATCATAATATTTTTCTTTTATTATCTTACCAAATCTAAAATCAAAGCCTTTTAGCATATCATAAATATCTTCTACTAACTTTAGACTTTTAAACCCAATTCTGATGGTGGGGTAGGTGTGTTTACCGCTACCTTTATCTTTAAACATTAAACTAAAGTCGGTATCCGCTAAGCCCCTTAAAAACCTTGATTTAAATGTTTTATTTGTTTTCTTAATTATCTCTGGAACCCTGCAGGTACTTGTTTTATTGCCTATCGGGATTTGAAATCTTTCGTTTAATAAAGCTACGATTTTTTTAGAATGCTTTTTAGTTAGTATCTCATCATGTCTCTGTCTCAAAATTCTTATGTCCTCTTTGAATAGTTTATAGAATAAAAGCCTTACATGATTCTTATGATATGCTAAATCCTCAGATAAACTGCCAGAGATAGATACATAATAATTTTTTCTTTTACCAGGCATGTCTGAATAGTGTAAGTGTCCGTCACCAATTAAAATTCCTATAAACTCACTTGAACATTTATCAAGATTTACTGCCATAGCATAAATTTATTGTTTATATTATAAACATTTTCCCATAACTTGTCCTATATACTAGAGAATATAATTAGTTAGATTTTTAAATACTTATCTAACCCTTATTATTATTGCCTCCGTGGCTCAACGGTAGAGCGACGCTCTTGTAAAGCGTAGGTTGTGGGTTCAAATCCCATCGGAGGCTTAGAAATGCTTTTATATTAGTTTAATCTATCTGTAATTAAAATGAGCAAAAAAATGAAAACTGTAAGCTTTTTTATTACAGCATTAAGTGCAGGGCTTATTAATATTAGTTGCGAACAAATGCAGCCAAAGAATTCTATGGGTAATGGCGCAGAAGTTGTTAAGGAAGATATGGTAGACGGTTATAGGTTCACGCGTTATCATCCATATGCTACATTTTCACATAATAAGATTACAAATACAAATACTTTGTTTTTTAACAATCAGCTTTTTTTTGATGAAGGTTGCGATGGTATAGTGGATAGAATTGCCAGTTTAGGGCATTACAAAAGAGGAGACTCCGGAACAGCTGAAATTTTTGGATATGCTGATTCATTATTACAAGCGGAAAAACAATCATTTGATAGTTATCAATAATTTTTTTTAAATTAAAGGTTTAATCACAATCAAATTCTTTATAAATTATAGTTAATTCTTTTTTCGAAAGGGTTCGTGGTCTAGTGGTTATGACGTCTCCTTGACGTGGAGGAAATCGCCAGTTCGAATCTGGCCGGACCCATAGTTCTTAGATTTTCAGAAAAATTTAAATACTCAAATAAATGATACTTTTTAAAACGGCTTTAATCATTGAAAAACGCTAAAATAAGCTTTTAAAGCCTTTTAAAGGCATAAAAAGGCGTTAAATTTGGTACCAACAGAAAAAGAGTTATTGGATTTTATAAAGAAGAGGGATTTTGTTAACTTTAGTCTTATAGCTAAATATTTTGAAATTAAAAATCAAACTGTTTCTGATCTTATAGAGACTTTAGAAAAAAAGAAGTTAGTTGTAATTAAAAAATGGGGAGGTAGTAAGGCAGTAGTATTAAAATGAAAAAAGGCCAAGTCACTATCTTCATAATTATCGGAATAGTTATTCTAGTTGCTGTTGGATTAATACTTTACTTGAGAAGCTTTGAAATAAGGTCAAATCTGCAGAGCGAAGCAGAAAGATTTACAGTTCCTCAGCAGGTTCAGCCTGTTAAAAACTTTATTGACTCATGCCTGGCTGATGTTGCCAGGAGAGGAGTGGAATTGCTGGGTTCTCAAGGGGGATTCTTAACTCTGCAGGATGCTCAGCCTGTAAATCCAATACTTCCGTTTTCAGACAGCTTGAGATTATTTAATGATGACAATGCAAAAGTCGGATATTGGTTTTATGAAACAGACAACGGCATCCATACAACCCAGATTCCAGCATTGGATGAGATAAAAAATAATCTGGAATTATACATAGAAGACAATGCTATAATTTGCTTCTCAGACTTTTCAAGCTTTACCAATTATGATATAGCAAGCGACAATAGCTTTGATGCCCAGGTAGAGATAAGGGACGAAGCTGTAATAGTAAAACTTCTTAATGATGTTAATGTCAATCAGGCTGACTTTAATTTCAATCTTGAGCAGCACTTTGCCAATCTAAATGTAGGTCTTGGAAAAGCCTATAACATAGCAAAGCAGATAATGGAAAAAGAAAACCAGGAATTCTTCTTAGAGGAAAAAACAGAGGATATTTTGGTTTTATACGATGAAATTCCTTATTCAGGAATAGACCTGGACTGCACGACAAAAACATGGAATAAATTCCAGGTGTATAATGACTTGAAGATTTTATTAAGGGAAAATATTGGCTCTATTAAAGTAGCTAATACTGATTTTTCAAGCCAGGACGGATATTTCATCTGGAACAATGTTCTGGACAAGAAATATTCTAATGTAAATGTTGACTTTGTTTATTCAGGAAGCTGGCCTTTGAAGATGGAAGTGGCGCCAAGCGAAGGCAATATACTGAAAGGAACAAGAATCAACAAAGGCGGAGTTAGCGCAGCATTGAATTTATTCTGCCTGAACAATTACCATTTCATTTATGACTTAAAGTTCCCTGTTTTAATAACTGTGTTTGACGCAGACTCATTCAATGGAAATGGATTTAACTTCCAGTTTGGAACTCATGTAATAATTGACAGCAATCAGCCAAGAAAAGACAATGTAAACGCAATTAACATTGACAATACTGACAAGAGATTCTGCCAGGTAAGAGGGAATAACGTTGATGTTGTCGTTATAGACTATGACTTGTATCAGCTAAGCAATATAGAACAAACACTTGACAATGTTGATATAAGCTACAAATGCTTCTCGCAGGAATGCAGCGTGGGAACAACGTCCCGAGACTCTAACGGCGTAAGCTTCTTGAGCCAGCCTTTCCCAATATGCGTCGGCGGAAAGATAGTTGCTGAAAAAGAAGGATATATGAGAAAAGAAGCTGATCTGGATACTAACGCGCCAGGCGCTGTTCTTATGGACTTGAAGGAGATTTACAACATTGATGTTGAGGTTCTGGCAGACAGCCAGAAGATTTCAAATGGCGAAGAAGTTATATTAACTTTTACTCAAGATGGCTATGAAGAGACAATAGCTTATCCAGAATCAGGCAAAATAGATTTAGTATCCGGACAATACATTGTTACAGCTTACCTTGTTAAAAAAGGCAGCTTTGCTATAAAAGGCGGATTAGCTGAAGAATGCATTAAGATTCCCAGAGCCAGCTTGTTTGGCGCTTTAGGATTGAATAAGGAAGAGTGCTTTAAAACCAATCTGGATGATTTGAACTTGAATGAATTGGTTTTGGCAAATAATAAGTTTGAAATATTTGCGCCTATATTTGACCTGCAGCAAAATAAGAAACTATTAATAAACCTGCAGAGCGAAGCAATTCCGACAACTTACCAGGAACTGAATGAAATTTATCAGGAAAAAGAGGTGATTGGTAACTACCAGTTTGTATGAAGCTAAAGTTAATAGCTTTGATTTTTACATTTTTGATAGTCACAACACCATTTACTTATGCAATAAACAGCCTTGGATTAATAGCAGACGAAGATATTCAGGAAGTTCCAAGTGTTGATTCAGGCAATTTAATTACAGGCCAAGCTATTGGAGATGAAAACACTGTAATTGTCGGCTCTGACGGCTCTGTTGATGTTAGAGAAGGGTTTTTCAGGGAAGATTTTGCCAATATTGTGGTCACTGTTGAAAGCTATGAGCCTACTGTTCTGACAAGCGCTGTTTTGGAAGAAGGAAGAAGAGTGCCTGTTTTTGTAAATCTAAAAGGATACAGCGCTGACCCTTCTTTGGATCAGATAAGAGTTTTAAGCGTCTCTCCAAGAATAACAGAAGTAAGAACAAAGCCAGACAGAAATATTCCAAGGCCAAGCATACAGGCATTTTTTAACAGAGACACAACTCTTGATAATCTTGGCTATCTGGTTGTCTGGATAAACAGGTTGGAGCAGGAGCATGCGCCTGTTGAAGAAACTACATTATTTGCTGATTTGCCAAAAGAAAAGCAGGATGAGATTTTGGCAGATGTTGAATTGACTAACAAAACAGAAGAGGAAAGAAGAAATATTCTTGATGAGCAGGCAAGATCTCTTGTTAGCAGGGAAAAGAATCAGGATTGGGTTCTTGACTTGCCTAAAAAAAGCCCGTTCCTGGAAGAAATAGAAATGGACTTGCAACTGGATATACAGTTTGAAACGCTTCAGGGTTTTGGGTCATTTGAAGAATCTAAGGTTGCAAAGCAGGGAGAAAGAATAGCATTCTGGAATGGGCAGGGAAGCATTCAAGTCAAGGAAGTTGGGGAAAGTCATGTGGTTGTTGATTTGTTCAGCGGCGACGCAAGGCTATTAAGAAAGGATTTAAAATTAAGCGTTGGAAGCATAGCAACTTCTGATTTGGGAAGAGGTCTGCAGTTTAACGATCAGTTTTCATTAAAGCTTGACAAGGTAAGAAAGCCTGGAAATAAAGTAGCTTTATTAGTTGACGGCAAGCAGTTTGAGCTTGGAACAGGAGATTCAATACCTGAGACTAGTCTGGAAGTTGGATTAATAAATGAATATCCGATAAATGTCATTGTAAATGAAAAGCCAGTTACAAAGAAAGTTCAATTAGTTCAGATTAAAAACAAAAACACTGGAAAAATAAATACCTTGCAGCTAATAGAGCTTGTTGAAGGAGAGCAGCTACCAACAAGTCCAAAGAAACTAAATTACATTCCACCGGAGTTGAATCAATATAAATCAATAATAGAAAAGTATTCAGGCATATACTCGTCATTAGACCAAAGTTTGATTAGTGCAGTAATATCAGTTGAATCTAGAGGCAATCCAAAAGCTATTAGCGGTAAACAAGCAGCCGGATTAATGCAACTGATACCTGGAACAGCCAGGGATGTTGCCAAAACTTTGGGATTGAACGTAAACATAATAGATAACGTCAAATCAACTGATTCAGACTCAAGATTTGACCCAGATTTAAATATTAATATGGGTTCGTTTTATCTGAACGAACAGCTTAAAAATTTTAATAACGATTTAAGATTAGCATTGGCAGCTTATAATTGGGGACCTGGCAATGTTAATGATAATTGCAAACAAAATGGAGTTTTGGGTTATCAATATTGTAAGTTTGGAAGCAATGCAGAAACCCCAAAGTATGTAACTGATGTTTTAAATTTATACCAATCATATACTGGTTCTGCAGAAGTGATTTCTAGCGCAGATATAACAGCATTTTACCAGCCTGCTATAAATGTTTACGATGACATAATAGAAAATAATCCGTCTGTGACTGAAAGCCCAGAATCAACTATACAAACAGCAGCAAAGGCTTTGGAAAGGAAAGGAGAAATACTCTGGAAAAAATTAAAGAAGTTAAATGAAGCAAGAGACGCTTACGCTGAATTATCATTAAAATATTCAAGTTATTACAATGCAAAAACGCCAAATGTTTTAACTCAGATTGAGAAAGAGATAAGGGAAGGAATAAACTGGGATGTAAAGGGAGCAAGCCTTCTTGAAGAAGGGACAAGCATTATTCTGCAGGACGTTGATTTATTGAGCTCAAGAAGCACGGATAAGGCTGTTATTTTAACACAAGGCAAAAACAATGCTTTTTCAGCTGATTTGGCCCATCCAGAAGGATATTCTATCGGAGAAAGAATTGACGGATGGACCATAATTGAAATAGCTGACGGCAGCGTTACATTTGAGAAAAGAACAAGCCAGCTTACTCAGCCTCAGAGAAGAATCTTGAGGGAAGGAGAGGAAATATTCTTGGACAGCATTAGAATAAGATTAGCGCAGACATCTGTCAGCCTGATTGAAAGAGAAGCCAAATTTACAATAACGCCAAGAGCTAACAGGGCAAGAAGCACCACAGAATTAGTGTTGCATCTTCCAATAGAGCAAAGATCCATACAACTGTCTTCTGAGCAGATTAAAAACCAGATTGAATTTGCAGAAGATGTTGTGAAAAAATTAGATTCCATAATCAACAGAATGGACCAGATTGTCAGAGTATGGAAAGGCGCATGCTTGGCTGTAGGCACTTACTTTGGATTTAAGAATTTGTTCAGCGGCGGAGCAAGAGTGGAAGCAAGGCACATAAGCATGGACAAATGGTCTTTGGAATGCAACGAGCCAGGAGAAGACTTTGACGCATGCATTGACAAAAATACAGAAAAAATAGATGCTGACACAAATGCCTTTGAAGAGGCAATAAAAGCCAGAAATGACGCAAGCAAGAAAATAAGGGAAAACAAGCTTATTGGCAATAAAGAAACAAAGCCTTACAATGAACTAACATCATCTGAAATGAAGAATATTTTAGGCAATGACTTTAATTTTGGAGACTACACTGATGAGATTGGAGTAATTGCAGACAAGGGAGATTTAAGCCAGGCTGAGCTTGGAAAATTAATAACTGCAAAGAGATATGCAGACAAGACAAATAACAGGGAGTATTTTGATAATGCAGTTACTTCTCTTAATATAAATAACAGGGCTGAAAAGTGGACTGCAGTCAATGATTATTTGGAAAGAACAGTTAAAACTTCTGACAGGGCAAAGTTAAAAGAGAAGTTTGGGGATGATGCTGCAGTGCAGAAAGTTTTGGCCCAGATTTATAACAGGCCTGTTGAAGGAGATTTAACATTTACTGCAATATACCCTGAAGATGGCAAGCTTTTTGCGCTAACGCAGGATGGAAATGTTGAAGTTTCACTTTCTGAAACAAGAGAAGATGATCATAAGGTGTATATTGACAAAAATACCAATAAGAAATACCTTAACATTTTGGAAGCAGGGCCAACAGGCCTTGAAATAATAAACAAGCAGATAAGAAAAGACAGGTTTGAAAGAATAGAATATGCCCCATGGGTTGGAAATCCTGGAAAATATCTTCAAATTTCTTACTTGACTGAAAATACAGACTTTGCAAGAGTTGCAAGAATACTGGTAATTGAGGCTGGAGAAGACGGAAAGATGTTTGAAGGCGGAGACGCAGTTGTCAAGGTATGCGTTCCTGAGTCAAATACAGACACATGCGATACAGGCACTTTCAGGCAATTAGAAAGGCAGATTTTAAGCATGAATAACCAGTTGAAGCAGAGCAAAGCCAAGAACAGCATAAATTACAACGGCGTAAAATTAGATGTTGGAAACTTTGTGCCTGACAGGAGCAACAACTGCGAAGATTACATGGATGCAGGGGACTGCCAGATAATGTACAAGGTCTGCGACTGGGTAATCTGTCCAAGCTCAAGATTTGACTTTGGAGGAAAATGGCGCGTAGATAATGTTGTTCAGTCAGGAATAGTAGGATCTATTGTATTAGGTCTGCCAAGAGACAGAGTTTGCGTAACTGGAATACTGGCTGGACTGAAAAATATTCAAAGCATATTCAAGGGATATGGGCAATGCCTGCAGACTGCAAGAGCAGAAGACAGAAGCGTTGGATTATGCGATAAAGTAAGAAGCGTTTACATGTGCGAATTAATCTGGAAATCAACAGCAACATTGGGCGCAGCAGGCGTCCAGAAGATTATTGACAATAAATATTCAGGAAACGGCGGAGGAGAATACGCTGACTTTAATTCCGCTTACCAGAACGCAGAAAACGCATTTAATTTCTTTGTAAGAGATTACGGGGCAGATTCATTTGCAAGATTCAGAGTAAGCTCTGTTGATGAGGTTGGATTGACTTTATGCCAAAGAGCAATATTCGGAACTATTCCAGGAGGGGCAGACTTCTTTGACCAGTTAACTGCGCCTGCAGATCCGCCTCAGTTTACAGCATGGTTTGATGAATATACTTGGAGCACAGAAAGAATAAAAACATCCAGATACAGCGTATTTTATCAGTTGTATGCCGGAGATGGAGGAGACTTTATTCCATTTAACCAGGATTTCTTGCAATACACCGTATATTTGAAAGATCCGCAGTTAGGTGTGCAGCCTGTAACTCAGAACCCAACAACAAGAAGATTGAATATTGGCGAGAGCGCCCAGGAACAAGCTGATTTCATAGCACCATCCGGCTATTCTCAGATATGCATTGAGATAAATGGAAGAGCATTCTGCGATTTCGGAAAAGTAACTACTGGAGCAGGCTTGAATTATATTAATGACTTGTATGTAAGGTCTCAGGCAAATAAAAACATTAAAAGCGCGGAAGAATGCGTAAGCAATTACGGCAGTGGAAGATATCAGGATGCCAGCTCATCCAGCTTCTTGTTCCAAAATAGAGTTGTTACATCGCAATATAATCCTCAGGCAAGAGGAGGAACAGCAACGCCGTCAACAGCAATAGGACTTCCATTTTCAGATGCTTCCGGAAGCGTGGACTTCAGAACTGGATTACTTGGCGAGGGCTTGATTAGAAGATGCAACAATGGAAATCCAAACCCTAATGCAGTTTCATTGACAGACCCTAGCAAGCCTAGATGGGTTCAGGTCGGAGACTGCGGACAGGATGAAGAAACAACCATTCAATATGGCGGATGCTGGCTTGATGTTGATAGCTTAGCCAACAGTTTAAACACGCAGCTAATCAGGGACAAGGCATTAAGCGATATAACAATTGAGGATATTGAAAAAGCAAAGGAAGCATTGTCACAAGATTCAGACGCATTGAACGATACACAAGAAGCCAAATTACTCGGATTCTTAAAAGAGCTTACCAAAGGAAACAATATTTTAGAATTAGGCAAAAAAAATAATATTGAAGTTGTTGCGCAACTAATCGGAAAATTAAAAACTGATTTGAATGAGCTTTTGCAAAATCCATTATCTGCAAGAGCTGAAGCTGAAACAAAATATTTATTGGGACTGACTTTGGAAAGAGAAGGCGATATTAAAATAGGGCTTAATGCGGGAGAATCAGATATTCAATTACTAATAAAAAGCCTTGAGCCAGTTCCAAGCCATGCATCAACTTCTGAGCCTTCAGATAGACAATTATTAGTACAAGGTCTTGAGCCGGTTCCAAGCCATACATCAACCTCTAAAACTCCTGAAGCTGCATCTCCAGAAACTTCCACCGGAACGTCTCCAGGAACTCCTCCTAGCGCACCTGCTGTTGCAACAGAAGATTTCTGGGAAGTTTTCAATCTTGGTTTGAACGAGGAAAAAA